>JBLMYG010000375.1:0-3078 GCA_050258155.1 Acidithiobacillales bacterium | reverse complement strand
TTTTCCTGGCCGATCAGCCAGCCGCGGCACGTCCCGCTGCCGCCGAAGTTCAGCGTGCAGGTGGGGCTCGCGTTGATCCCCATCTTGTGCTCGATGTTCCCGCAGACGACGTCGTTGAACTCGCCGAGGCTGCCGTCTGGGTTCGGGACGTACTTCGGGACGAGGAAGAGCGAGATCCCCTTGATCCCCGCGGGGGCCCCCTCGATCCGGGCGAGGACGGTGTGGACGATCTGCTTCGTGAAATCGTGCTCCCCCGAGGTGATGAAAATCTTCGTCCCCTCGATCAGGAAGCCCTCGCCGTCGCGCTTCGCCCTCGTCCGGACGGCGGCGAGGTCGGAGCCGGCCTGCGGCTCGGTCAGGCACATCGTGCCGCTCCACTCGCCCGAGTACATCCTCTCGAGGTAGAGCTTCTTCATCCACTCCGTTCCGTGGACCTCGACGATGTGCGCCGCGCCGCGGGTCAGCATCGGGGTCAGGGTGAACGTCAGGCAGGCGCCGATGAAGATTTCTCCGCAGGCGGCCGAGAGGAGAATCGGGAGTCCGAGGCCGCCCCACTCGACGCTGTTGGACATCGCGAGGAAGCCGTTCTCGACGAAGAGCTTGCGGAACGCCTTCTGGCACTCGGGGACGCTCACCGCCCCCCCGTCGAACCTCGCCCCCACGCGGTCCGACTCGGCGTTGATCGGCCAGAGCCTCTCCTTCGCGAGGTCGTAGGCGGCCCCGAGGATGCCTGCATAGCTTTCCGCGTCCTGGTCCTTGTAGGTCCCGAGGCCGCAGAGCTCGCCGAGCTTCATCTGCTCGAAAAGGACGAACTCGACGTCACGGCGGTCGAACCGGAACTCGGCCATATCCCCTCCTCGAAGCCCGGGCGGGCCTCATTTCAGGCTGCCCGCGGCGGCCGGGGATGTCCATGAGGCAAGGAGACCATCCCGCCGGCCGCTCCCCGGCGGCGGGGGCCCGTCAGCGGACGAGAGCCGAGGGCTCCACCTCCACGGAAAAGAGGCCCGGCTCGCGCCGGTAGTGCGCGAGGGCGTTCGCCGCGAGGGGTGACACGCCCCGGAGGAGGGCACCGAGGCTCGCCTGCGTCCCGGCGTCGATCGGCACCTTCGAGACGACCTCCACCGTGACCTTCGTCTCCGGATAGCGCTTCGGGCCTCCTTCGCCGATGACCAGATCGGTCATGAGCGGGTTCGGGTCGAGGAGCTTCACGCCCGGGTAGCCGAGGGAGGCGAAGGCCCGCTCCCACAACGGCTTGACGTAGCCGAAGTGCGTGCAGCTCAGGCTGGCCACGACCGGCCCCCCCTTCTCGGGAAGTCGCCCGACCGCCTCCGCGACGAACCGCTTCACCTCGGCCGCCGTCGCGTCGCTCGTTGCGCCACGCTCGATCGCCCCCGTGAGGCGGGGGCAGGCTACGCTGACGATCCGGTCGGGCGGGATCCCGTCCTCGACGAGAAGCCGCGGGTAGGCGCCCGAATCGATCGTCGTCTTCGTCCCGAAGATGACGACCGTCGTCTCTTTCTTTCCCTTGAACTCCCGCGCGATGAGGCCCGCGCCGAGCCCGACGATCCCGACGGTCTCCGTCCCCGCTCTCTTCGCGTGAGCCGTGTCCGGGTAGACGACCGAAAGGGTGTTGCAGGCGATCAGGATCAGGTCGGGCCTGTAGCGCCTCTCCATCGCCTCGAGCGCCGCATCGAAGACGCGTGCCTTGTCGGTCTCCAGCTTCATGTCGTTGTAGCCGAGCCCGACGTCCGGCTCCGCGTTCACGAAGACGATGCGCGCCGACCGGACGATCCCGCTCGCGGGGAGGCGCGCCGCGAGGTCGGCCGCGACCGAGAGGCCGCCCAGCCCGGAGTCGGTCACGACGATCGTCACGTCCGGCTTCGTCCGGGCCGCCTCCGCGAAGGTCGCAGGCTTCTCCGGACGGCTCGCGCAGCCGGCGAGGAGCGCCGCGGCGAGCGCCGAAGCGAGAAGAGAAAGGGATGTGAGCAGAGACCGGCGCACGGATCGATCCTACACGCCGCGCGCCGGTCGCCGGCGGGGCGTCACTTCCTTCGCAAGGCGTCGAGGCTCCACGGTCCCGCGCCCGCCGCGGAGATGTAGAGCCAGAGGAAGCAGTAGAGGACGGCGGGCGTTCCCATGTTCACCACGGGCCAGAAGCTCCTCGGAGCGTGGGCCGAAAAGTACGCCACCGCCATCTCGCCCGCGAGGACGAACGCCACCGGCCGGGTGAAGAGGCCGAGGAGCAGGAGAGCTCCTCCGACGACCTCCAGCGTGGCCGCCAGCCCCAGCCGGGAGACGAGCGGGACGGTGCCCCCGTGCGGTGGCACACCGACCGGGAAGGCGAACATCTTCATCGTGCCGAACGTGACGAACATCCCCGCTGCCACGATTCGGAGGAGGCTCAGCAACCGCGGGGACCAGGAGGACCATTTCGCACTCGACGTCGACGCAATCATGAGCGTATCTACGATGTCCGGGCCTTCGCCGGATTCGCCGCGAGATAGAGGCGCATCTCGAGCCTGCAAGCGGCCGAATTCGAGATCTACACTTCGCGAGCCGTGGCCGTCTTCCTTCCCCATCCGCCGCTGAGGCCCTGGGCGTCCAGGGACGCCCAATCCCTCGTCCGGCACGCCAACGACTACGAGGTCTGGCGCTTCCTCCGGGACAGGTTCCCGCACCCATACACCCGAAAAGACGCCAAAGCCTGGCTCTCGCGCCAGATCGGCGTCTCCCCTCCGCTCGACTTCGCCATCAGCCTCGACGGAGAGGCGGTCGGTGGGATCGGCCTCGTTCCCGGCACGGACGTCGACCGGATCTCGGCCGAAGTCGGCTACTGGCTCGGACGGGCGGCACAAGGCCGGGGCCTCGCCACGCGAGCGCTGCGGTCCATGACCGCCTATGCATTCGACGCGCTCGGCCTCGTCCGCCTTTTCGCCCTCCCCTTCGACTTCAACACCGCCTCCGTCCGCGTCCTCGAGAAGGCCGGCTACACCCGTGAGGGCCTCCTCCGCGACGCCGCCATCAAGGAAGGGCGGGTCACCAACTATTCTCTATATGCCATGACCCGATCCGACTTCC
>JBLMYG010000374.1:0-5671 GCA_050258155.1 Acidithiobacillales bacterium | reverse complement strand
CTCCTCGCCGCCGACCTCTCCTCGGTCGCCGATCTCGGGACGTTCGACTACGTCATCGCCCACGGCCTTTACTCGTGGGTCCCCCCCGACGTCCAGGAGCGGATCCTCGGCCTCGCCCGCGAGGTCCTCGCCCCGCACGGCGTCGCCTACGTCAGCTACAACGCCTACCCCGGAAACCACTCCCGCGACGCCGTCCGGCAGATGATGAAGTTCCACATCCGGACCGTCGAGGAGCCGGCTCGGAAGATCGAGCAGGCGCGGACCCTGATCCGTCTCCTGTCGGAGGCGGCACTTCCCCACCCCGTCCTCTCGGCCATCCTCGAGGAAACGATCCAGTCCCACCAGAATTCGAGCGACGCCTTCCTTTTCCACGACGACCTCGCCGACATCAACGAGTCGCTTCTTTTCACCGACTTCGTCAACCGGGCAGAGGCGAAAGGGCTTCAGTTCCTCTCCGAGGCCGACTATCCCGACATGGTCGTCTGGAGCGACGAGCCGGCAGGCCGCCTCATCGAGATCCTCTCGGGCGACGATATCCTCCTTCAGCAGCAGTACCGCGATTTCCTCGTTTTCCGGAAGTTCCGGCAAACACTTCTCTGTCGCGACGACAGCGTCCTCGAGCGGCCGGCGCGTCCGTCCCGGCTTCGCCGCCTGGGAATCGCCGCGCCGACCCGCCCCGAGAGCCCCGATC
The DNA here is from genome assembly GCA_050258155.1 of Acidithiobacillales bacterium. Lineage (GTDB taxonomy): Bacteria > Acidobacteriota > Thermoanaerobaculia > UBA5066 > UBA5066 > DAOMFB01. Next base: position 4,980 of record JBLMYG010000374.1, on the reverse strand, counting down.
CCGACATCGCCTCGGATGCTCCGCTTCGCTTCCCGGGCCCTTCCGCCTCCGGGCTGACGACGCCCCACCCGCTTTCGAAGGCCGCCTTTCTCGTCCTCGGGGAGGTCTGGCCGTCCTGGCTGCCGTGGGAGAATCTTCTCGCCCTCGCGAGCGGTCGGCTTTCGGCAGCCGGAGGACCCCGTGTCGGGACCGAGGACGAGGATCGCCTCCTCAAATTCATTCTGGAAGCGGCAGCGGTCTCCATCGCCGAGGTGCATGCCGGGCCTCCTCCCTTCGTGACGGAGCTGTCCGACCGTCCCAGGGTCAGCGCGCTGGCGCGACGCGAGACGGCCGCCGGGACCCCCCTGACGAGCCTGAAGCACGACTGCATCGTCCTCGAAGACGACCTCGTCCGTCACCTCGCCGGGCTTCTCGACGGAACACGGGATCGCGCTGCGATCGAAGAGGAGATGGGCCGGTTCATCCGGGACAAGGGCGGGCCAGGGGGCGACGCTCTTCTGGCCGCCCTGCCGGAAGCCATCGAGAGGAACCTGGACCGCGTCGTGAAGCTGGCCCTCCTCGAGGCCTGAGAGGCGACGCTCCGACGGCTCTACTTGAGCAGGTCCGGGGTATTCGTCCGGATCACCTCGAGAAGGCGCGCGCGGAAGGGATCCTCCATCTCCTTGATCGCCTCGACGTTGACGACCTCCTCGAAGGCGTTCAGGCCCGAGATCTCCGTGCTCTCGATGATCACCTCGTCCGGGGGGCGGACGGTCGTCACGGACGAGGTGACGCAGGTGACCGGCAGCTCCCCGAGGCCCGGGAGCTTCTCCATCTCGAACGGAAACCGGAGCGCCTCGAAGACGGCGAGGAGCCCCGGCTGCCTCGTGATGACGGTGTCGAGGACCAGGGTATGGACGAGGATCTCCTTGACCTGCGAGGCGTCCGGTATCTTGGCCGAGAGAAGCTCCCGCAACCGGGTCGGCGCAAGTCCCGAGTAGGAGAGGATCCACTTCAGCGGCTGCGTCACGGTGATCGTCTTGGACTCCCCGCCCGCCTTGGCGAGGTGAGGGTACTCGAGCGGCGTCAGCTCGGGACTGGAGCTGACGATCTCGATCGGCGAGTTCAGCTCCTTCGGCAGACCGTAGGGCCGCGCTCCGGCGACCCCCTCGTACTTCGACCGAAGGTCGCGGAAGGCGACGTCGGAGCCCTTCACCTCTCCCTTCACGCTGCTGTCGATGAAGTCCCCCAGCACGGTCCGGGGGCGCAGAAGAAGCGAGACGGTAGCCAGATGCTCCTTCAGCTCGGACTTCAGGGCGCCGGCCACCGCGTGGGTCAGCTTCCGGAGAGTCCGGAGTCTCTGGAGACTGTAGCGATCATCCATCTTCGAGAAGCCTCCGTTCTGCTCGCTTCATCGTTCGGCTCAGCCGCCCTCCGTCCCCACTTCTTCGCTCTCCTCGCGGCGGAGGATCTCGAGGAGCCGCTCCCGGCGCGCGTCGGGCATGCCCGCGACGCGCGTCACCCTCACGACCTCCTCGAACTGGGGGACGCCGGAGATCTCGATGCTCTCGAGGATCACGTCGTCCGCCGGCCGCTCGGTCTGCACGGCCGACGAAATGAGGGTCAGAGGAAGCTCGCCGAATTCCGGCAAGAACTCGGTCTTCGCCGGGAAATGGAGCGCCTCGAGAAGGCCTCTCAGGCCCGGCTTCCGGTCGAGAACGACATGAAGAATGAGATGGTGTGTCAAGACGCGCTGGAGCTCGTCGCGCGACCGGTTGGGATCGCCGATGAGAGCCCGGAGCCGCGCCGGCGAGAACCCGGCATAGGCGACCATCCACGTCAGGGGGGCCGTGACCATCACGCGCTTGCTGTCCCGGGCCGTCTTGATGGCATACGGATAGTCGACCGGAAAGATCTCCAGCGCCGACGTGTTGATCGGAAGGGGTGGCTTCAGACCGATCCCGAGATCGTAGGGGCGCTTCCGGGCGACGGTTTCGTAGAGCTTTTCCAGCTCGCGGAAGGCGCTGTCGGCCCCTTTCACGGCTTCCTTGAGCGGGACGCTCTTTGCGTACTTCCGGGCGTCCTCCAGCTCCCTCGCCGTGGGGGGAGCGGCCGCTTCGCGCTTGACCGAGAGCTCCGAGCCGCGCCCCCACCGGTCGGGGCCGAGCTGCCCCCGCCTCCCAATCTCCTCCGGCTCGTGTTTCTCCGTGAGAACGCTTCTCTGCACGTAGTCCCCGAAGACCGTCTCGGCGTGAAAGAGCGGCGTCAGCGTCTCCACGACGGCGGAGAGCTGCTGGCTCAGGTGATCGGAAACGGCGCGGGTTAGCTTCCGGTAATGGCGGAGGCGAGCGAGCGTGACGGGCGGCTCTTCGCGAGCGGGCTGGACAGGCGGCTCCTCAGGGATCGGCCGGACGGCCGGCTCCTTCTCAGCGGGAGGTTTGCGTTCCCCTTTCGGGCCGGGCGCCGCTTCCCGTTTCCGAGCCAGATCCTCTCTCCTTCCCGGACGACCGCCGCGCCCCCGAAGCGACGCGGCCGGAGCGCTCAAGTCGTTTGGATCTCTCGAATTGTAGACTATGCGGGCCCGGAGGCCCCGCCGCCAGCTTGCGCCGGGCCCTTCCGGCGTGCCATTTCCTCGAAGACACTCCGGATCAGCTCCTCGGGGGGACGGGGCTCGGTCCCGTCCGGATGGTCCTCGGCCCATTCCGGCGCCAGGACGAGCGGGACCCAGGGGATGAACCGCGAAGGCGGCCCGGTCGCGCCCGCCCGGGCGAGAGCAGTCCAGACCGTCGCTGCGAGCTCCACCTTCTCGATCGTGTCGGGCTTCGGGTCGCCACAGCTGACGGCCGGAGAGGTGACGAGGTACTCACGGCAACTGATGGGGCGGTCGGCGTGGATCGAGCAGCTTTCCTCCTCCAGAAACGGGCAGGGGATGCCGAGATGAAAGTAGGAGAGGCCGAACGGGGAGAATTCCTCCTTCTCGAAGGCGTCCGGGCTTCTCATCTTCGAGAGAAGGCCGGCCTCCTCCAGCCTTTCACGGGCCCTCTCGAACCGGGCGCGGACCTCCGTCCGCCGCGGCTCCGGAAGCTCCTTCACGAGCCTGGCGATCCTCCGCGCTTCCATTTCCGTTATCGGCACCATCTGGCGGCAGCAGGCCCCGCACCCTTTGCCGCACGAGATCGTCCGGCCGGCGGAGACGGTTCGCTCGGCGGCGAGGCCGACGAGTGAGTCCGCGACCCGCTGGAAGACGGGGAGCAGAGACTCGAGCCGCGTCGGTGCCGATGGAAGCGTCAGGTCCATCCGGACGTCGTCGTCCCAGACCTTCATTTCGACGTGGAGGCTGAACATCGTCACGGCGCGTGCGACTCCCCCCTGGTCTTGTAGCCCCTGTCCGAGTCGAGCGCAACCGAATCCGCTCCGCGCCGGCGGTTCTCCGGCCGCCCGGGCCTAGAATCCAGCCGACGATGGCCTCCTGGATTCCGGCGTATCGGCTGGTCGAGGGGCCGGAACAGACGGGGATCCCGTTCCGGTACAGGGGCGTCCGGGAGACGGACGGGGCCGCGGCGTGGATCCGGGTTGACGGCTCCGACGCGGCGTCCCGCCGGGCGACGGACGCCGTGGCGAGGATCTACGCCGCGACCGCCCGATTCGACCACCCGCTTCTCCCGCGCGTCCTCGACTATGGTTCCACCTCGGTCGCGGGTCGACCGTTCATCTCCTTTCAGGCCTCCGAGCCGGCTGCCGGCGGGGGGCGCTGGACGCTCCGGGGAATGTTCGTCGCCCTCGCGGAGCTGCAGATCGCAGCCCTCGAATGCGGATGGGCCGGGATTCACCTTCCCTTGCACGAGCTGCTCCACCTGCGAGGAGGCGAGCGGGTCGAAAGACGACACCTTCCCGTGAGAGAGTTCCTCTGCGAGCCGCGAAGCGCCGACGGGAGGAATGGTCTGGCCTGCCTCGCGTCAGGCGCCGAGGCGGAACCGTTCCTTCCTCCGGAGGTCCGGTACGGCTCGAAGGGCGCCCCGCTGCGTCCGACGCTCTCGTTCAGGATGGCGGCGCAGCTTCACGTCCTGCTCGAAGGACGCCTCCGCGAAGACGACGCGCCCGATCCCGACGCCAAGACGATCGCGCTTCCGGCCGTGGGGAGGCATCCGGTACCGATTCCGGCGTCCGACGTGCCGCGGGAGCTCGTTCGCCTCGGTCTCTCGCTGCGACCGCAGGATCGCCCGGACCCCGAGCAGTTTCTGACGCTGCGGCTTCCCCCGCTGCAGACCCCGTGAGACGATTCGATAAACGGCGGTCGACGACGAGGTCCGGGCACGGCTATCCTCGGCGGAAACGGCGCGACCCTGGGAGCAAGGGGACGACGATGCACAACGGGCCCAATCTCAAAGCGCACGTTCTCATTGCGGCGCTCCTCGCCGCGGCCCTCTCGGCGGCCGGCGCGCAGGCGCAGACGGCGGCCCCGACCCCGATTCCGACACTTCCTCCCCTGCCGCCTCTCGGCGGGCCCATGGAGACGGCGGCGCCGACGGCAGCTCCCCAGCCGACGATGGCGCCCCCGGCGACGACGGCGCCCGGCGCAACGGCACCGCCTCCGCCGACCCCTGCCGCTGCCCCGGCACCTCCGCCGGCGTCCGGCGGTCTCCCGCCGAGCGTTCTACTTCTGCTCGGCATCGGCGTCCTCGTTCTCGTCGCCACGCTCGTCGTCGTCCTGACCGTTCTCCTGAAGAAGCCCGTCGTCATCAACGTCCCGTCCCGCTCCGCGGCCCCGCCTCCTCCGCCGCCGCTCTCCGAGGGGCCCGCCCCTGCCGGATGGACCGACGGGAACGTCGTTCGGGCCGGACAACCGCCGGCCGGCGTCCTCGACGTCCTCCTGGGGCGCTTTCTCATCGACGAGGGAGACCGGCAGACCGAGCTGAAGATCTTCCGGACGTCGCCGGGCGAGCGCGTCGAGACGACGATCGGCCGCGACGCCGGCCCGCCGTACCGCCATATCCAGCTCCT
>JBLMYG010000373.1:0-15697 GCA_050258155.1 Acidithiobacillales bacterium | reverse complement strand
GGCGAAACGCCTGAACGAGGCAGATCGCGAATAGATGGCTCCGCTCGTCATAGCGCGGGGTGACGTTTTCTTTGCCCATCTGGAAGAGACGATTAGGAGCGGGCGAGTTCAGCTCGGGCCTCGCCCTGCGGTCATCGTGGCGTCTCGGGTCATCGGTGGCACAACGATCATCATTCCCACGACAGCGTCGGGCCTCCGATACCGAAAGCTCCAGCCCTCTTGCATCATTGTCGCTGCGGGCACCGGCGGTTTGCCGGAAGACTCCGCCATCCTTGTCCACGCCCTGCGCGAGATCGACGTCCTTCTCAAGGACGTGCTTCGCCTCAAGTAGGGAAAAGGCCGGCACAGCGTAGGCACGCGCTCCGGACGCGCGCCGCTAACCCCAGAGAGCTAAAAGAGTTAAGTCGCCGCTTCCCGTGCGGCACACCCACCGGAAGGTTCCGCTTCGGATTCTGTCGGGTGTCCCGGTCATTCAGCCGGGGCGCCGGGGGGAGGTCCTTGCCCGGGTCGACATCACCTTTTCCAAGCGCGGGGAGCGGTGGCAGGCGGGAGAGCCCAGGGGAGAGCTTCTGCCGTCCGACGCCACGATCGCTCCCGACGCCGCCGTGGCCGCCGTCGAAACTCCCTTCGAGCATGCCGCGCGGCGCTGGCTCGACGAGACGGTCGCCGAGGCGGAAGAAGCTTTCCCGGCGGACAAGGCGCGCCTCGAGGACACGGCGCTTCTCGACCTGATCAACGACGCGCAGCTGAAGGCGACAGGCGCCGACCTGTCGGTGACCTCGCTGCTTCCGGGGGGCCGGTTCGAGGGCCTCCCGAAGGGACACGTGACAATGCGCGACCTCTGGGCGCTCTACCCGTACGAGAACCGGCTCGTCGTCGTGGAGATCGACGGGGCGCAGCTCAAGGCATGCCTCGAGCACGCGGCCGCCTTCTACGGCGAGGCGGCGCTCGCAGGCGGCCGGATCGTCCTGACCCCGAACCCGAGGATGATCCCGTACGACTTCGACGCCCTTCAGGGAGCGAGCTACCGGATCGACCCGACCGAGCCCGTCGGTCGGCGGGTCAAGGACCTCGTCGTGAGGGGGCGGCCGGTCCGGCCTTCGGACCGCTTCACCGTGGCGGTCAACTCGTACCGTGCGCAGGGGGGCGGCGGCTACTCGGCGCTCCGTCACGCGAAGATCGTGAAGAGCCTGCCGCTCGGCATCCGCGAGCTTCTCGTCGAGTCCTTTCGCGCGGCGGGGCATCTCCGCCCCGTCGTGGATCACAACTGGGTCGTCGCCCCCGACGCGGTCTGGGTGCCGTCCCGTCCGACCGGCACGCCCGCACGCGGAAAGCCGCCGCAATGAGCCAGCGCCGGCTCAGCGCGGGATGACGAAGGGGACCAGAGCGTCGGCGTCGAGGGTCTTCCGGTCGGAGCGGAGAAGCGCTGCCGCGACCGGGCCGGCGCCATCGGCCGGAACGACGTCGAGCCGCCCGAGATCGGTCGGCGCGCCGGCGACGGCTCGCCAGACGGACGGGACGAGCCGCACCTCGCGCGGTGCGAGGGTCACCGGAAGGCTTCCTGCGGAGGAGCCGTCCGCGGCGGCGAGGTTCACGGTGACGGCGGCAGGGGCGTTCGACTGGTTCAGGAGAACGAGGTCCGAGGCAAACGCGTCGTTCTCGGTGAGTGTCGGGAAGACGCCGCGCGATCCCGCCGAGATCGCCGCAGCGGCCGCCGACCCGTAGCCGTATGTGCCCCCGCCGTCGGCGGCGGCGTAGGTCCGGGCAAACGCAAAGACCGGCTGGTCGGCGGAGATCTCCAGCGCGCCGAGAGCGCTCGCAAGGCCCGCCGAGGCGAGGAGATCGGCCGAGGTCACGACCTGACCCGGGGAAACGGTGACGGGCGGAAGCGGAACCGGTTGCGCGGGAATGCCGTCGGCCCCCGTGACGGGACGCAGCGCGAGCGTCACCGTGGCCGCGGCGCTTCCCGTGTTCGCCAGCTGGAGATCGGTCCGGCTCGCCGGCCCGAGGGGTCCTCCTCCCCGCATCACGATCGGGATCGTCTGCGCCGTCGCGGCGCTGGCCGGCCTCATGACGGAGAGGCCGATCGGATCGCCCGTCACGGCGTCGAAGGAGACGCCGTACGGAAAGATCTGCCCGCTCTCGGGGGCGAAGACGATCCGCCCGCCGGGGACCGGCGGCATGGCAAAGGCGTCCCAGATCGTCGTCCCGTCGACCTGGTATCCGGCCGGCCAGTCGTAATGGTACGTGCCGAGGACCGTGCCCCCGGCGTCGAGGATGGAGACGGTGCCCGTCGACGCATAGAGAACGACAAGGCCTGCCCAGACCAGATTCGCCGCGTCGCCCGGCGGAGAGAAGACGAACGCCGTGTCGCCGGGCCCGACGGCGTCGGCCGCAGTGAGACCGTTCTGGGCAGAGCCGTAGGTGCCGCCGTCGGGGCGGGCCGCGGCCGTCCGCGTCACGACGAAAAGGTCGCTCGAGCCGGTCGCCGCCGAGAATCGGAGGGCGCCCCGGCTCCCCGGCCCCGACATCTCCACGGCCACCGGGTCCGCCTGCGCGACGAGCTGCTTCGGCGGAATGGTCAGGCTCGTCTGCGGCTGGAAGCCGACGATCCAGCCGCTCGCCAGGAGGATCTCCCTCGCGGTCATGGCGCTCGTGGCGCCGGTCGTGTCAGGCGTGCCCCGGTTCCAGGCGGTCATCTCCGTCCGGTAGACGGTGCTCCCCGGGCCGGTGGAGGAACGGGCCAAGGGGACGAAGACGTCCCCCGGATTTCCCGGCAGCGGTGGAAGGAGCAGCCCGATCGATCCGACGGTGTTGAACCAGATCCGGGCCCGGGCCTCGTCGATCGCCACGCCCCAGATCCCCCGGTTGTTGCTCGCGGGGTACAGCGTCAGTCCCGTATAGGAGGTGCTCGTGATGGACTGAAAGCTGGCGGCCGAAGGGGGCGCATCGGCCGGCACGAGGGTCTGCGTGATCGGGATCGATGGATACGTCGCCCGCGTCGTCGCGGAGACGACGGGGGTGAGAGTTATCGTCGCAAGGGGCGTCGAGACGGACGGGTCGAGAAGGCCGATCGTCCCCGCAGCCTGCCCGGAGTAGAGGATCCGCCCCCGGTACGCCTTCAGGTCGTAAGGGAGTGCGCCGGTCGGGAGGGCATAGAAGCGGAGCTCGTTCGTCGTGTCGTCGAAGCGGCCCAATAGGCCTGCTCCCCAGAAGGAGATCCAGAGTCCCCCGTCCGGCATTCGGACGATCTTGGACGGGTCGTAATAGAGGTCGGTCGGGAGGTTCCAGCGGGTATAGCTGGCGCCGTCCGGCGCGTACTTCAGGATTCCGAAGTTGGCGAAGTCGCAGGTGAAAAGGGAGCCGTCCGGGTCGACCCACGGGTACGAGAGGGTGTAGGTCTCGAGCTGATCCGGATAGATGTACGTCACGTGATTCTGGACGGTGTCGAAGATCGCGAGAAGACCTCCCGTCTCCGGGACCCAGAAGGTGCCGTCCGGACGGCGGATCAGAGAGGACTGCCGGTTCGAGAGGTCGGGCCACTCCGTCAGGACGTTGGTGACGGGATCGAGGTGTCCCAGCTTGAAGCCGCCCAGCTCGGTGAACCAGATGCTCCCGTCTTCGTCCTTGAGAAGCGAGCTCGGGGCGGTATAGGCCGGCATCGGCCAGTCCCGAATCGTCGAGCCGTTCGCGGCGAGGTGGCTGACGACGTTGCCGAGCCCGGAGGCGGTCCAGATCGATCCGTCCGGGTCGATCAGGATGTTTGCGGAGTCGTACGTGTAGCCGCTCGCGAGGTTGTAAAGGGTCGTGGAGGCCGAGAGGGGTGCCGGCGTCGGGCCGGGCGTTGGCGTCTCTGACGGGGTCGGCGTCGGGGTGGGGGTCGGCGTCTGGGCTACAGCCGAGAGTCCGGCGGAAAAGAGCACCGCCGGAAGCAGCCGGCGAAGGAACAGAACCGTCACGCGCCGGATTGTAAGCGCCTTGAACCTCGGCCGCGGGGGGAGCATATTGAGAAGGATGGACGAGACCGCACTGAAGGCCAATCTCAGGGAGATGACCCGTCCCGGCGAGCTCTGCTATGCGGAGAAGGGGAAGATCCGCTGCGTCTCGTGCGGCCACCGCTGCCTCATCGGCGAGGGGAAGGAGGGTGTCTGCCGCGTCCGCTTCGTCGATGGAGGTGCCCTTCGCGTCCCGTGGGGATACGTGGGGGCGCTGAATATCGATCCGATCGAAAAGAAGCCGTTCTTCCACGTCACGCCGGGCGCCACAGCCCTCTCGTTCGGCATGCTCGGGTGCGACTACAAGTGCCCGTACTGCCAGAACTGGGAGATCAGCCAGGTCCACCGCGATCCCGAGAGCGACGAGATCGCCGGGGCCCGCCCGATGGATGTGGACGAGCTGGTCCGTCTCGCGCGCCGGACGGGCTCGACGATGGTGACGTCGACGTACAACGAGCCCCTCATCACGACCGAGTGGGGGGTGGCCGTCTTCCGCGCCGCACGCGAGGCCGGTCTCATGACGAGCTACGTCTCGAACGGTAACGGAACGCCCGAGGTGCTCGACTACCTGAGGCCGTGGGTGGACGCCTACAAGGTCGACCTCAAGGGGATGCGCGAGGAGGGCTACCGCCGCGTGGGAGGAAGGCTGTCCGCGGTTCTCGAGACGCTCGAGGGACTCAAGGCGCGCGGCATCTGGACCGAGGTGGTCACCCTCGTCATCCCCGGCTTCAACGACTCGGACGAGGAGCTTCGCGACGCGGCGCGGTTCCTGGCCCGGCTCGGCCCCCAAACCCCCTGGCACGTGACGGCCTATCACGACGACTACAAGATGGAGGGCCGGGGCGGAACGCCGGCGCGGTCGCTCCTGAGGGCCGCGCAGATCGGACGGGAGGAAGGACTCCGTTTCGTTTACGCGGGAAACCTTCCGGGCCGGGTAGGAGAGTGGGAAGACACGCGCTGTCCCGCATGCGGCACTCCCGTGGTAGAGCGGCGGGGGTTCCGCGTGATCCGAAACTCGTTGACCGCTGACGGCGGGTGCCCGGAATGCGGAGAGAAGCTGCCTGGTATCTGGAGCGTTCCCGCCCGGCGCGCCTCCGTTGACGCCGTCCCGGCTTTGGCATTAGGATCGGTTCCGGTTTAGGGCGGTCGCTGGGCCGACGGACGAGAACGTTAGTCGGCACCCATCGAGAGGTTCCGAACGCGCCGCCCAGCTCGCTGATCGAGGTCGAGACGCCGAGGAGGGGCGGTTCGCATGCGCCCGCCGGGCGGTCCCGGACAGGTCGAGGATTTGGGCCGGCCCGCGGAAAGGCCGGCGCCGGAGGAGAGCTTGGACGAAGGCGATTCGAAAGAACCCGGGGGCCTCGCGCACGACACGCCGGCCGTCGCGACCGCTTCAGAGGATTTAGAGGCGGACCGTCCGGGGGACGGGCCCGAGGAGACCGGTCCCGAGATCGGCGGCATCGAGGCGAGATCTTCCGGAGAGGTGACGAACGGCGTGACGGAAACGGAGCCGCCGCGTCGTCGTCGTCGTCGTCGCCGCCGCCGCGGCCGGAACCGCTTCGGCCCCCTCCCCGCTGACGGACCTTCCGCCGCCGAGTCCGTTTCGGCGGAGGGCGCCGCCCGGCGGGAGCCCTTCCCCCAGTCGGCGCCTCCGGTCACGGTCCGCGGGATCCTGAAGCTCCATGGAGACCACTCCGGCCTTCTCGTCTCGCCGAAAGAATTCTTCCTGGACCGGGGCGATCCCTTCGTCCCGAAGCATCTCGTCGAGGCGGAAGACCTCGAAGACGGCCTTCTCATCGAGGGGGAAGCGGTTCCTCGGGGGCCCAAAGGCCCCATGATCCAGAAGATTCTCTCCGTGGAGGGGATGGCGCCGGCCGAGTACCGTGCGAAGTACATCCAGTTTCACAAGGGGATCTCGATCGACCCCGAACGGCGGCTCCGGATGGAGACGGCCCCCGAGGAGGTTTCCGGGCGTGTCCTCGATCTCGTCGTGCCGATAGGGCGCGGGCAGCGCTGCCTGATCGTGGCGCCGCCCAAGGCGGGAAAGACGTTCCTCCTCAAGACGATGGCGAATGCCATCGCGAAGAACGATCCGGACGTGGTCATCTTCATGCTCCTCGTGGACGAGCGCCCCGAGGAGGTCACGGACATGCAGCGCTCCATCCAGGGCGAGGTGGTCGCCTCGCCGTCGGACATGAACGCCGCGCGTCACATTGCGGTCTCGGAGCTCTGCTTCGAGCGGGCCAAGCGGCTGGTCGAGATCGGGAAGGACGTCGTCATCTTCTGCGACTCGATCACGAGGATGAGCCGGGCCTACAACAACGAGCAGCGCGGCAGTGGAAAAATCCTCTCGGGCGGCATCGACGCCCGCACGATGGAGAAGCCGCGCCGCTTCTTCGGAGGGGCCCGCAACCACGAGGACGGCGGCTCCCTGACGATCGTCGCCACCTGCCTCATCGACACCGGGAGCCGGATGGACGACATCATCTTCGAGGAGTTCAAGGGGACGGGAAACAGCGAGATCATCCTCGACAGGGGCCTCTTCGAGCGCAGGATCTTCCCGTGCATCAACATCCCCGCCTCGGGGACGCGAAAAGAGGAGAAGCTCTACGAGGCGGACGAGCTGCCGAAGATCCACAAGCTCCGCCGCGCGCTCGCCTCGGTCAAGCCGGTCGACGCGATGGAGCTCCTCCTATCGAAGCTCTCGAAATTCAGGGCGAATAAAGAGTTCCTAAAGTCCATACTCTGAGTGATCGCACTGAGGCGGGGGTCCGGGGACGCCCGCCAGGTCAGCTCCCGGAGAGCATCGATTCTCTAGCCTGAGCTTTGCCCTGGGGGTCCGGGGGGACGACGGGGGTGGGGTCCCGTCGTCGAGGCTAGCCCCCGGCGAGCGTCGATCCGGTAGCAGCGGCTTTCCTTCGCCTTCGGCGTCGTTTCCTTCCGGGTGAGAGAAGAGCCGGAACGGGAGCGAAGCCGCCCTCCGGAGCCTCGAGGCCGAACGCCTCGCGGGTCCAGAAGTCGGGAGCTTCCCCGGCCAGGGGCGGGACATCGCCGTCGGGAGCCGGCGTCTCCGGGCTTCCGGAGACCGGAGGCGACGCGGGCGGCACGGCGCTGAGCGGAGGCGGAGCCGTCTCGTCCTCCTCCTCCTCGGCGGGCCCCAGATGACGCGGCCCCCCCGACTGCATCCCGCCGCCGCGCCGAGACGGAGCCGGCGGACCCCAGACGAACAGCTCCTCGGGCGCGAACTCCGTCGGGATCTTCATTCCGATGAGCCGCTCGATGGCAGCGAGCGAGAAGACGTAGTTCTCGTCGGCGAGGGAGATGGCCTTCCCGGAGGCGCCGGCCCGTGCCGTGCGCCCTATCCGGTGGACGTAGTCCTCGGCGTCCTGCGGCAGGTCCACGTTGACCACGTGCGTCACCCCTTCGATGTGGAGGCCGCGGGACGCGACGTCGGTGGCGACCAGAAGAGGGAGCTTTCCGGTCCGGAAGTCCGTCAGGATCCTGAGCCGCCGGGCCTGCGGGAGGTCGCCGGTGAGCGCCGCGACGTGGTGACCGTGCCGCTCCAGGGCCGCGACGACCCGATCGGCGAACCGCCTCGTGTTGACGAAGAGGAGGGTCCGGGGGGGGCCCGGTGGGGGCCATGCCCCCCCTGCCTTTTCTCCCTGAGCCTCTCTTCGCAGGAGCCCGAGCAGAAGAGGAATCTTCTCCCGCGCGCCGACGTGGTAGAGGACCTGCGTCACCCGGTCGACCGTCAGCTGCTCCGGGCGGATCTCGATCTTCCGGGCGTCGTTCATGTGCTCCCAGGCGAGCTCCAGAACGCGCGTCGACAGTGTCGCCGAGAAGAGCATCGTGTGGCGACGGTGCGGCGGAGGGCACCGGCGGAGGATCCGCCTGAGGTCGGGGATGAAGCCCATGTCGAAGAGCCGGTCCGCCTCGTCGATGACGAGGGTCTCGACGGTCCCGAACGACGTGGCCCCCTGCTGCTCGTAGTCGAGGAGGCGGCCGGGCGTCCCGATCAGGAGATCGCAACCGGCCCGGAGCAGGTCGCGCTGCCTCCCGTAGTCGATCCCACCGAAGACCGTGACGATTCTCGGATCCACGAAGTGACCGAGGGCGAGGGCGTCATCGCGGATCTGAACGGCCAGCTCGCGCGTCGGAGCCACCACGAGGGCCCGCGGCGGGTCTCCCGGCTGCCGGGGCCTGGGGGACCTCGCGAGCCGGGTGAAGATCGTGATGAGGAAAGCGGCCGTCTTCCCGGTTCCGGTCTGCGCCTGGGCCGTGACGTCTTTCCCGGCGAGCAGGAGCGGAAGTGTGGCGGCCTGGACCGGCGTGGCGCGGACGAAGCCGCAGCCGGCAATACCGGCGCGAACGGGGTGCGGGAGGGGAAGGTCGTTGAAATAGACGTCCGAGAGGTGGTCCTCGAACGCCCGGAGGGCGGGACCCATTCGCCGTCATTGTAGCCCTTCCGGGGCGACGCGTCCGAATATACTGCGGCGCGTCGTGTCCCTGAAGGAGCTGACGAAGCGGGTCTTCCTCGGGAAGAGCCGCGATCCGCTCGATCCCGCCGTCTTCCACAAGGTGTCGCTCGTGGCCTTCCTCGCGTGGGTGGGTCTCGGGGCCGACGGCCTGTCGTCCTCGGCCTACGGCCCCGAGGAAGCTTTCGTCGCGCTCGGGACCCATCACCATCTCGCCGTCTTTCTGGCCCTGGCGACGGCCGGGACGGTCATCCTGATCTCGGCGTCGTACGGCCAGATCATCCAGCTCTTCCCCTCCGGCGGCGGCGGCTACCTCGTGGCGACCCATCTTCTCGGCGAGAAGGCGGGTCTCGTGTCGGGCACGGCTCTCGTCGTCGACTACGTCCTGACGATCGCCATCTCCATCTCCGCGGGGGTAGCCGCGCTCTGCTCGCTGACCAGGGGCGTTCCTCCGGGGACGCAGCTCGTCCTCTCGATCCTCGTCTGCGGCGTTCTCATCGTCCTGAACCTTCGGGGCGTCCGAGAGTCGGTTCAGGTCCTTCTACCGATCTTCATCCTCTTTCTCCTGACGCACGCAGCCCTCATAGCCTTCGGCCTCGGGCGGCACCTGATGTCCTTTCCGGCGCTGATCGCGGAGACGTCCCGCGAGTGGCACGGCTCGCTCCGGGACATCGGCCTCTGGGGCACGATCGCCCTCCTGCTGAAGGCCTTTTCGCTGGGCGGCGGGACATACACGGGCATCGAGGCCGTCTCCAACGGCCTTCCGATCCTCCGGGAGCCGCGCGCGCACACCGGGAAAGTGACGATGACGTACATGGCCACGTCGCTCTCCGTCGTCGCCGGCGGCCTCATCCTCTGCTATCTCCTCTCGGGCGTCGGCCGCGAGGCCGGCCAGACGCTGAACGCCGTCCTCTTCAAGAAGCTCGCCGCCGAAGCCTTCGGCGCCGGGTCCGCGACGGCGGTGACGACGGTTCTCCTTTCCCTCGTCGCCGAGGGCTCCCTTCTGTTCGTGGCGGCGCAGGCCGGGTTCCTCGACGGACCGCGCGTCCTTTCGAACATGGCGATCGACTCGTGGGTGCCTCACCGCTTCAGCCTCCTGTCGGAGCGGCTCGTGACGCAGAACGGCATCCTCCTGATGGGGCTTTCGGCGCTCGCGATGCTCGTCTATACGAGCGGGCGCATCGACCTTCTCGTCGTCATGTACTCAATCAACGTCTTCCTCACCTTCACCCTGTCCCAGCTCGGCATGTGCGTTCACTGGTGGCAGGTGAGGCATCAGGAGCCCTCGTGGGGGCACCGCCTCGCGATCAACGGCGTCGGTCTTCTCCTGACGAGCACGATCCTGGTCGTCACGGTCTTTCTGAAGTTCACGCAGGGGGGGTGGGTGACCGTCGCGATCACCAGCTCGTTCATCGTGACCTGCGTTCTCATGAGGCGCCACTACAGATCCGTCGGCCTCCTGATGAAGCGGGCCGACGACGTCCTGACGACGCTTCCCCGGTACAAGTCGGCGGACGTTTCGGGCGTGACGCCGAAGGTGGAGCCGATCAGCCGGAACACCCCGACGGCGGTCTTCCTCGTCTCGGGCTTCAACGGACTCGGCATCCACTCGCTCCTCCAGGTCCAGAAGTACTTTCCGCGCTACTTCAAGAACGCGGTCTTCCTCTCCGTCGGCGTCGTCGACTCGGCCAAGTTCAAGGGGGTCTCGGAGCTGGAGAACCTCAAGAAGGAGACCGAGCGGGACCTGAACAAGTACGTCGAGTTCGCCCGGGGGCTCGGCATGCACGCTGAGCATCACTTCCGGATCGGGACCGACCTTCTCGACGAGATCGTCGCTCTCTGCCACGAGGTGAAACAGAAGTACGACCGGCCGATCTTCTTCGCCTCGAAGCTGATCTTCCCGAACGAGAACCTGGTGACGCGCCTCCTCCACAACCAGACGCCGTTCGCCGTTCAGCGACGGCTGCAGTTCGAGGGGCTCCAGACGGTCATCCTGCCGATCCAGGTGACGACCTAGGGAGCGGCGGGCGACGTGAGGCCCAAGGGCCGATTCGCCTCGAGAAGGCCGCTGGCGGCGGCCCTGCTGCTGACGGCGGGAATCTTTGCGGCCACGGCCGACGAGCGCGTCTTCGGACTCCTGACGGACGGTCAGATCAGGGCCCGCACGGCCTACTCGATCGTCGAGCTCGGAGAGCTCGGGATGGCCCGCGGGCGTCCCGTGAACGTCCCCCGTCCGGCGGGCGACGCCGTGACCCTGTTCGGGATCGGGCCGACGCTCGTCCGCGTCGTGCCGATGTCGCTTGCGGGGCCCTGGGAGGGCGCCTTCGACGTCGGCTCCTTTCAGACGCTCTTCGTCCTCGTGAACGTCCTCATGATCCTCGCCGCGGCCGCCCTCCCGGCACTCGTCTTCGGCGTCCTTTTCGTCCTCGGGCTCGGCGTCAACCTGCTCGGGGCGCTCCAGCCCGACTCGGCGACGAACTGGTACTACTTCACGCCGCCGAACCGGCCGCTCCCGCCGGGGCAGTACGGCCGCTGGCCGGACTTCGCGACGGGGGTGAATCTGCGGACCGGCCAGCCCGAGAACCTGTTCTCGGAGTGGCCGGCGACGCTGAGGGAGGTCGACCTCCTGGGCGTGCCCGGCCTCGGCCCCGGAGGGTCAGGATGAGCCGGCGCCGGCCGAGGCCCCGCAAGCAATTGGTGGGGGCGGATCCATCGCGGTCCCCTTTGGCGGCGAAGCGTGAGACGCTGGCCGCACGACGTTCTCTCCTCGCCCCCCTCCTCCTCACGGCTCTCGTCCTCGTCCTGACGGCCGACGAGCGCGTCTTCGGGCTCCTGACCGACGGCCAGATCATGACGCGTACGGCGTACTCGATCGGAGAGCTCGGAGAGCTGGGGGTGGCGCGGGGACCTGTCGTGAACATCCCGCGCCCGGAAGGCGACGCCGTGACCCGGTACGGGATCGGTCCCTCCATCGTTCGCGTCCTGCCGGTCTGGCTTGCCGGCCGGTGGGAGAGGGCTTTCGGGCAGGCCTCGTCGCAGACGCTGTTCGTCCTCGAGAACATCCTGCTGATTCTCGGAGCGGCGGCGAGCGCGGGCGGCCTTGTGCGCGCCTGGGGGGGTGCCGATCGTGATGTCGCGCGCGCCGTCGTCGCCTGCGGGATCGCCTCCCCTCTGTGGGGATACGCCTGCTCGGATTTCTCCGAGCCGCTTCAGTCGGCGCTCATCGGGGGGCTCTTCACCGCCGCCGTCCGGTCGCGTGGTCCCGGCATCTCCCCGGCGCGCTCCCTCGTCCTTGCAGGCGCGGCGGGGGCGTCGGCGGGGGCGGCGCTCCTCTCGAAGTCCGTCTTCATCGTCCTCCTCCCGGCCGCCGTCGCCCTCGTAGCGTGGGGCGCGCCGACGGGGACGAGGCTCCGGCGGGCGCTCGCCGCGGTGGCAGGGGCAGCGCCCTTCGTCGCCCTCTGGCTCGCCTTCGAGATTGTCCGTTTCGGCCGTCCCTTCGCCTCGTACCAGGGCGAACACTTCAATCACCCGGTGCTGGACGGGCTGTGGCGGCTCACCGTCGGGGTGAACAAAGGGCTCTTGCTCTACTTTCCGCTCGCACTTCTCGTCGTTCCGGGCATCCGGCGCGTCCTGTCGCGGGACCGGCAGGGCGGGGTGGTCGCGGTCTTGTTTGCGGTGTTCCTGCTCGTTTCCACGGCAGCGTGGTGGTCTTGGGACGGCACGGCGGGTTGGGGCCCGCGTCTCCTCGTTCCACTCGTGCCGCTTCTCGCGGCCCTCGCGATCCTCGGCGCGGCGACCCTGCCGGCTGTCGTATTTCGCCTCCTGTTCGTCGCGGGACTCGCCGTCAACATTCTCGGCGCGCTTCAACCCGATGCCGTCACCGCTTGGTACTACACCACCCTCCCGAACCGCCCTCTCTCCGCGGAGGAGCGGACCCGCTGGCCCGAGTTCGCCTGCGAAACGAATCCCGGGACCGGGCAGGTGGAGCTTCTCGCCCTTCACGACGTCGCCCGGAAGGCCGCCCTCTCGCCCATACGGCTCCACGCCTTTCTCCTAGCGAAGCGCATCGCGGGAGGGGACGTCCTCGCCGCGATCCGGAAGCCTCCGTGGCGGACCGACGTGCCGGGACAGGAGATCGCGACGCCGCTCGAACGCGCCATCCGGGCGAGCGATATGCTGTTCTTTACCTCCTCGTTCCGCTGGCCCCATCTCGGCATGTCCCTGACGCGGAATCCGAAGCAGCTCGACACCGCCTTCGCGTACGTGGACTGCGTCATGGACCAGGCCCTGCGCGGGCAGGATCTGAAGGACGGGGAGCGAGCGGTTTCGTGCGCCGAGACACTGTTCGACATGGCCCCGAGCCCGCTATCGGCCGTGACGCTGGCGGAAGCGTACCGACTGGCGAACCGGCGCGAGCAGTTCGTCGAGTTCGTCGGCACCCTCCCGGCCGAGTGGAAGAGGACGCCGGAGTTCGGGATCGTCCTGGCTCTCCTCCACCGCGACATCGGGGACGAGAGGATGGCACGCGACAACCTCGCTATGGTCCTCAGGTTCGCCCCGAGTCCCGAGTACCAGCGCCTCTGGGATCTTCCGCTTTCCCGGTGGCCTTCGACATTCCGGGAAATCCAGCTCTGGACCGTCCCGAGCTTGCGGCCGAAGGGATCGGGATGAGCCGGCGCCGGCCGAGACCGCGCCTCGAGCAGGCGAAGGCGGAGCCGTCGCCTTCACCCAGGGCAGCTGGGCGCGAGGCGCCGGCCGGGCGACGTCCGCTCCGCGCCGCCCTCCTCGTGACGGCTCTCGTCCTCGTCCTGGCTGCCGACGAGCGCTACTTCGGCCTCGTCATGGACGGCCGGATCATGGTACGGACCGCCGTCTCGATGGTGACGCTTGGCGAGATCGGGATCGCCCGGGGGCAGGCCGTCGGGATCGACCGGCCCGGAGGCGACAGCGTCTCACGGTACGGCCTCGGCCCCTCCCTGACGCTGGCACTTCCGGTGTTCCTCGCCCGCGTCTTCGAGAGGGGCATCGGCCCGTGCGCGTCGCAGACGCTCTTCGTCCTGCACCAGATCCTCTGCCTCCTCGGCGCAGCGGCGGGAGCCGGCGCGCTGGCGGGCGCCTGGGGCGGCGACCGGAGGGCTATCTTCCGCGCGGCGCTGGCGACTGTCCTCGGCTCGCCGCTCTGGGCGTACGCCGGTGCAGACTTCTCGGAGCCGCTCCTGGCAGCCCTGATCGCCGCGGCGTTTGCGGCCTCCTCTGCGGCCGTGGCGCCCGGCGTCTCCACCCGCCGGGCGCTCGCCCTCTCGGCGGCGGCGGGAGCAGCCGCAGGGTTCGCCCTGCTCTCCAAGTCGCTCTTCGTCGTCGTGCTCCCCGTCGTTCTCGCGCTCCTCGTCCCCGGAGGCGCCAAAGCCGGCCGTCTCCGGCGTGCCGCTGCGGCGCTCCTCGGATGGGTCCCTCCGGCCGCGCTCTGGCTCGTCTTCGAGATGGTCCGGTTCGGGCGGCCGTTCGGAGGCTACGCCGGCGAGCGCTTCAGCCACCCGGTGCTCGACGGCCTCTGGCGCCTGACGATCGGGCCGAACAAGGGGCTGCTCCTCTACTTTCCTCTCTCCCTGCTATCGGTCGTCGGGATCGTCGCCCTCCGGAGAAGGAGCCGCGTCGCCGCAGCTTGCGCGGCAGGCTTCGTCGGCTTGCTGCTCTTCGCGACAGCCGCATGGTGGGCCTGGGACGGGACATTCGGGTGGGGGCCGCGGCTCCTCCTGCCGGCCATCCCCGTCCTGGCCGCGCTCGCCGCTCTCGGCGCCGGGCGCTTCCGGCCGGCCGTCTTCCGGGTTCTTCTTGCCCTCGGGGTGGCGGTGAACGCCATCGGCGTTCTCCAGCCCGACGACGATGTGATGGCGTATTTCGGGATCCTGCCGCGGCGCGGGCTGACCTCCGCCGAGGCGGCCCGCTACCCGAGGTTCACGTACGATCCCGATCCCGCGACGAGTGGCGCGCTTCTCGACGACCAGTTCTGGGTCGCCGGAATTCCCGCGCTCTCGCCGCTCCGTGTTGCTCCCTGGCTCCTCTTCCAGCGCCTCCGTGGGGGCGACGTCGCGGCGCGGCTCCGGACACCTCCGTGGCGGACGGACCGGCCGGATCTGTGCCCGGAGATGCCCCCTGAGAAGGCCATACCCGCGGCGAAGTTCGCCCACCTGACGCGGCCCTTCGCGTGGCCGCATCTCGGGATGTCCCTCTTCCGGAAGAAGGCCGACATTTACTGGGGCGCCGCCTACACCGAGGGAATCCTCGATCAGGCGCTCCGGGCACAGGACATGGGCCGGGCGGACCGTGCGGTCGACTTCGCCGAGCAGCTCTGGACGATCCTGCCGGGGCCTCAGGCCGCGGTCGTCCTCGCGGAGAGCTACCGGATCGCGGGCCGGCGGGAGGCGCTCCGGGAGCTGGCCGACCACGTCCGCGGGCGGCGTCCGATGGATCCGCTCTTCCCCGTCGTCCTCGCGCTCTACGCGCGCGACGCGGGCGATGCGGACGCGGCGCGCTCCTTCGTCGAAATGTCCCTGTCGATCGAGGAGCGCCCCGCCATCCGCAGGCTGCTCGGGCCTCCCGTAGCCTCGTGGCCCGCCACCCTGCGCGACGCGACCGGGGAGAACCGGAAGCCCCGCTGAGCGGCCGGACGGATTAGATTCGGTGGAGCATGGCTTCCGCGACCGTCACTTTCGCCCTCGTCATAGCGGCCGCGACGTCGACGCGGCCCGTTCTCGAGGCGCTCCGGCCCGAGCTCGAGAAGGCGGCGGGAGGAGCTGTCGAGGTCCGGTACGGCCCGACGGGGACGCTCGCTTCCGGCCTCCGCAAGGGGGAGGGGGCCGACCTTCTTCTCACCGCGGACGAACGGACGATCCGGCGCCTCGCCGAGGACGGCTTCGTCGAGGAGGGGAGCCTCTTTCGCTGCGCAGCCGGCAGCCTCGCGCTCGTGGCTCGAGCGGGCGCCCCGTTCGAGCTGCCGCGGCGCCTCGACGGAGCGACCGCCCTTGCGTTCGTGAAGCTTCCGATCCGGCGGCTGGCTGTCGTCTCGACGTCAGCCAGCCCCGAAGGCGTCGCGGCGGATCAGGTCCTCGCCGCGGCGCAGATCCTGAAGGAGATGAAGGAGAAGCTGGTTCCCGCTCCTTCGGCGGACGACGTGATCCGGCGAGTCGTTTCCGGCGAGGCCGACGTCGGCATCGTTCCGGCGTCGCT
>JBLMYG010000372.1:0-4940 GCA_050258155.1 Acidithiobacillales bacterium | reverse complement strand
ACCTGGAACCTCAACATGTTCACCCTGATCGGCCTCGGCGTCGGGGTGGCGTACCTCTACAGCCTCGTGGCCACTTTTTCGCCAGGCCTCTTTCCCGCCTCGTTCCGGGGGGAAGGGGGCGAGGTGGGGACCTACTTCGAGGCGGCCGCGGTCATCGTCACGCTGGTCCTTTTGGGTCAGGTTCTGGAGCTGAAGGCGAGGAGCCGGACGGGCGCGGCGATCCGGGCGCTCCTCGGCCTCGCGCCGAAGACCGCCCGCCGGTTGAACAATGACGGGACCGAGGAAGACATCCCTCTCGATTCGGTCCAGCCGGGCGACCGGCTTCGGGTGCGGCCGGGCGAGAAGATCCCCGTGGATGGAGTCGTCCTCGAGGGGTCGAGCGCGGTGGACGAGTCGATGGTGACGGGCGAGCCGATTCCGGTCGCAAAGGGCCCCGGCGACCGGGTGATCGGCGCGACGATCAACGGCACCGGCGCCCTCGTCATGCGGGCCGAGAAGGTGGGGGCCGAGACCCTCCTCGCGCGGATCGTCCAGATGGTGGCCGAGGCGCAGCGGAGCCGGGCCCCGATCCAGAAGCTGGCCGACGTCGTTGCCGGCTATTTCGTCCCGGCCGTCGTGGGCGTCGCGGTCCTGACGTTCGTGGTCTGGGCGCTCGTGGGGCCGTCGCCGCGGATGGCGCACGCCCTGATCGGCGCGGTCGCCGTTCTGATCATCGCCTGCCCCTGCGCCCTCGGTCTTGCCACCCCGATGTCGATCATGGTGGCCACCGGAAAGGGAGCGACGGCAGGCGTCCTCTTCAGAAACGCCGAGGCGATCGAGGTGATGAGGAAGGTCGACACGCTCGTCTTCGACAAGACCGGCACGCTGACCGAGGGGAAGCCGAAAGTGGCCTCCCTGACGGCGGCCGAGGCATTCGACGAGACAACGCTCCTGCGCCTGGCGGCCAGCCTCGAGCGGGGGAGCGAGCACCCTCTCGCTGCGGCCATCGTGGCGGGCGCCACGGAGCGCGGCCTGTCGCTCGCCGCCGCGAAGTCGTTCGCCTCGGCGACCGGAAAGGGCGTCACCGGCACCGTGGAGGGGCGTGCCGTCACCCTGGGAAACCAGGCGCTTCTCCATGAGCAGGGCGTCGACCCGGGTCCTCTCGCCGGGACGGCGGAATCCCTGCGGGCCGAGGGACAGACGGTGATGTTCGTGGCCGTGGACGGGAAGCTTGCCGGCCTCGTCGGCGTGGCCGACCCGGTCAAGGGGTCGACCCCCGAGGCCATCCGGCAGCTCCATGGTGAGGGGCTCCGGCTCGTCATGCTGACGGGCGACAGCCGGACCACGGCTGGCGCCGTCGCCCGGAAGCTCGGCCTCGACGAGGTCCTCGCCGAGGTCCTTCCGGACCAGAAGGCGGCGACGGTCAAGAAGCTACAGGCGGAAGGACGGATGGTCGCGATGGCCGGCGACGGCGTGAACGACGCCCCGGCACTGGCCCAGGCGCAGGTGGGGATCGCGATGGGGACCGGCACCGACGTAGCGATGGAGAGCGCCGGGGTGACGCTGGTGAAGGGAGACCTCCGCGGCATCGTGCGGGCGCGCCGCCTGTCGCGGGCCACGATGCGGAACATCAAGCAGAATCTCTTCTTCGCCTTCGTCTACAACGCGCTCGGCGTTCCGATCGCCGCCGGCGTCCTCTACCCTTTCTTCGGCATTCTCCTCAGCCCTATCATCGCCGCCGCGGCCATGAGCTTCAGCTCGGTCTCGGTCGTCGGCAACGCGCTGCGGCTCCGGCAGGTGACGTTGTGATGCAGATGAATCGGTTGACGGGACGAGAGTGTCGCGCAGAGAGTGAGAAGCGGTGAGGTTTCTCCGGTTTCGACTGGCCGCTGCGGGCCTTCTCTTGGCGGCTCTCAGCGTGAGCTCCGTGCCGGTGCTTCGCGCAGCCGAGCCGGGGCCCGCGTGCGCCGGCCGAGAGGCCTCGGGCCGAGACTGCTGTTCTCATCCCCATGGGGGCGAGGCGGCTCCGTGCTGCCGCCTCGAGCCAGGCACGCCCCTTTTCCCATCCGTGATGACGGGGTCGGCATCGACGGCAACGCCGCTGGCCAGCCAGGCCGCAGAAGCTGCCGTCGTCACAGCGCCGACCCTCGCCGCGCCTTCGAGGGCTCCCGTCCCCCGCGCGCGCGCCGCCCCGCTCTTCCTCCTTTTCGCCTCCCTCCTCATCTGATCTCCTGATCCGCCGGTTATTCCGCCCCGGTCGACGTGTCGCCAGAGACCCGTCCGGGCCTCTCCCGCCGGCCGAACCGGACGGAATCGTAGAAATTGCGACCTCGGGAGCCGCACAAGGCGAAGCGCCATGCGGAACCACTTGTCGAAGAAACGGACTCGAAAGGAGATCCAGTCATGAACGTTCTCAACTCGAATCGCCTCCCGCGCCTCGCGGCCGCGGCCCTGCCCGCTGTCCTCCTCGTTCCTGCGCTTGCCGTCCTTGCCGCGGGGGGAAGGGCGGCTCCCCCGGCTCCCCGATTCGCTGCGGCGCGCGATCTCCCGGCCGAGGCGCGGGAGTACATCAAACGTGCCGACGTGCCGCTTCCTCCCGAGCTGCAGAAGGTCCGCGACGAGGTCCTCTCGAAGATACCGGCGCCTTGCTGCGCCAAGTTCTCGGCAGCGACCTGCTGCTGCCCCTGCAACCTCGCCAAGAGCATCTGGGGCCTCTCAAACACGATGCTCGTGAAGCACAAGGCGAATTCGAAGCAGCTCCGGGAGGCTGTCCTCGAATGGATCCGGGTCAACAACTCGGGCCCCTGGAGCGGCGATGCCTGCTTCACCGGCGGCTGCGGCCGCCCGTTCGCGAAGAACGGCTGCGGCGGCATGAACGACAGGCAAATCGTCTTCTAGTACGAGAACGGAAACTGGCGATGTCGCAGATCGAACTCGCCGGCGGCCCGAGGCGCTCGCCGCGACTTTCGCTTTGGTGGCACGGCGTTGCCGGTGTGGCGTTTGGTTTCCTTGTGCTCCACCCCGTCACCATGATCGTCTTTCGATGGCTCGACCCGCGCCTCGCGCCAGGCATGGATGACCTCGGGACGCCGTCGCTCGTCGACCCGATCCTTCACTCCTTTCGTCCGGAGATGGCTCCCATGGGGCTCGTCTTCGGCCTTTTCAGCGCGGCTCTCGCCATGTTGGACGGCTCCTACCGGAACAGGCTCGCGCATCAGCTGGAAGTGAGCGAGGCGTACCGCCTCAGGCTGGCGCGGCAGGCGGAGCTACTGCGCGAGAAGAACGAGAGTCTGGCCAGACTCGAGGAGGCAAACCGGCGCCACACCCAGTTCATGGTGCACGACTTCAAGACGTACCTCTCGGGGATTCTCGGTTTTTCGGAGGTCCTGCTCGAAAGGGAAGGTGGCGGGGGCGATGCCGCACGGGTCGAGGCCTTGACGAGGATCCGAAGACAGGCGCTCCGAATGGCCGGGGCGGTCCATGATCTCCTCGACTTCGCCAGCCTTCAGGAGTCGCCGGTGTTACATCTCCGGCGAACCGCGGTTTCCGCTCTGCTCGAGGCTGCAGCCTCGGATTTCTCGCTTCCGCCGCCGACGGGCCAGGTGGAGGTCGGCCCGAGCGCGCTGACTTGCCCCGACGTGGCCGTCGACGTTCGGATCATCGAGCGGGTCCTCATCAACCTCGCGTTCAACGCAATCAAGCACAACCGTCCGGGAACATCCGTCGTCCTCGACGCGCATCCGGTCTCCGGGCCGCCGGCAGTGGCGTTCACGTGCACGGACAAGGGCCGAGGACTCTCGAAGGCCGCGCTGGCATCCCTGTTTCACGAGGAAGGAAGGGGAGGCTCCATCGATCAAGACAGCGAGGATTCCACGGGATTCGGCCTCGCCTTCTGCAAGGAGGCGGTCGAGGCCCATGGCGGGCGCATCTGGTGCGAAAGCTCGGAGGGAGAGGGCGCCCGCTTCACGTTCACCCTACCCCTGGAGCAACAAAGGAGCACGCAATGACGACACCTGTGAAACCTCACATCCTGGTCGTGGATGACGAACCCGATTTCGCCGCTTATCTCAGGACCGTTCTGGAGGAGGAGGGTTTCCTCGTCACGACGGCCTTCGACGGCGACGAGGCCCTCCGGCACGTACGGGACCTGCCACCCGACCTCGTGACGCTCGACATCAGCATGCCCCGGAAGACCGGGGTCCTTTTCTACCGTCAGATGAAGTCGGAGGAGAGGCTCCGCTCGATCCCCGTCATCGTGATCACGGGCCTCCGCCGGACCAATGCGTATGCCGCACCTTTCATCGACCGCTTCTTCAAGTTCAACGATCAGACGCTTCCCGAGCCCGAGGCCTTTTTCGACAAGCCCGTCGAGAAGGCCACATTGCTCTCGGCGGTGAAGGAAAGGCTGGGGGCGACTGCGGTCGGCCTGGGGACCTGACCTCGAGGGGCCGCGAGCGTTTCAGGAGCGGATCGAGGTCTCCCGATCGAGGATCTCGAGCGTCCGGCTGTAAAGCGTTTCGACCTCCTCCCGGCTGTTTCCGATGGCGGTCAGGCCGAGCTTCCCGAACTGGGAGAGCGCACCGATGAGGTGAAAGAGGATTCCCGATTCGGACTGGTGGTTGTAGGTAAGGCCGTTGTCGGTCAGGATGTCCATCAGGTCCTCGGGGAGAAGGCCGCGGTAGCTCTCCGACCGGAGGTTGTCCGTCGAGCGGTAGTACTTCGGCCGGCCGCGCGGCGAGAAGAAGAGACCCGAGCCAGGGTCGAGCTGGCCCCCCGTCAGGAACTGAAGGGCGAGGTACGGATGGGTCGTGCCGCCCATCCGGAGGTTGATCTCGATGGCGTACTCGCGCCAGCTCCCGTCGGGAGCGTCCCGGGTGACGAGAAAATCGATCCCGAACCGGCTCACGACGCCTTTCGCGGCGAGGACCTCGCCGATCCTCATTGCGGCGGCGTGGATTGGC
>JBLMYG010000371.1:0-7034 GCA_050258155.1 Acidithiobacillales bacterium | reverse complement strand
ATGTCCTGAGCTGCCCCCCAGTAGCCGTGCTCCGGCCCGAAGAGAACCCGGACGTCCAGGCCGGCCATCTGCAGGGCCGCCGCCGCCGGCACGTAATCCGACGTCACCGAGGCGGCGTTGGCCAGAAGGCCGATCCGTCTTCCGCGAAGGAGCGAGGGATCTTCGAGGAGGACGTCGAGACCGGTCGAGAGCTGGAGCGGCGTCACCCGCGGAAGTCTAACCGCCGGAACGCTGCCGAAAACGAAGCGACGGGCTCGAAGGCCCGCCGCCTGTCCACCCGAATCACCGGCCGTTCAGGGAAGCGCGTACTTCAAGGAGATTCCGATGGCGTTCACGTTGTAGTTGGACTTGTTGAACTGAATGGAAAGCAAGTCGCCATCCGCGAAGGTGACGGTGTCCACGAGGTCGCTGCACGTACGGGCCGCTCCGCTTATCGTGCAGGTGAGCATCGTGCTCGCTCCGTTCTTTCGGATCGTCACCGTGGCCGTCCGGCTGCCACCGGGAGCCGGGCTGATCGTGAATCGAAGGGCGCTGGCAGAACCGCCGGGCATTGGAAGCTGAACCTCCGATTCCGCCGCGGCCGCCGACGCGCCCCACGGGCCGAAAAACGTGCCGTCCTGTACGTTGCTTGTGGACGTGATGCCGATAACAGAACCCCCGCCCGTCGCACCGGTCGCTCCCGTGGCTCCCGTGGCCCCCGTCGGACCTATCAGCCCCATCGGCCCCTGAGATCCGGTGGCACCCGTCGGTCCGGGAGCACCTGTTGGACCGGCAGGACCTATGGGCCCTGTAGCCCCTGTCGCGCCCGCGTCGCCTGTTGCTCCCGTCGCTCCGGTCGGACCCGCGGGGCCCGTGGCCCCGGTAACCCCCGTTGCGCCGGTCGCACCCGTGGCTCCGGTCGGACCAGTCAGGCCCGCCGGACCCGTGCTCCCGGTGGCTCCAGTAGATCCCGTGGCGCCCGTCGGGCCGATTGGTCCCTGAGCGCCCGTGGCGCCGGTGAGACCGGTTGCTCCGGTGGCTCCCGTCCCTCCCTGCGGACCCGTCGCACCAGTGACACCTGTAGCTCCCGTCGGGCCGATCGGTCCCTGCGGTCCGGTCGCACCGGTCGGGCCTGTCGAACCAGTCGGGCCTGCCGGACCCGTGCTCCCAGTGGGTCCGGTCGAACCCGTTGACCCGGAAGGTCCGGCAGGACCAGTGGATCCGGTGGGACCGGTAGCTCCAGTGGATCCCGTTACCCCGGTGGCTCCCGTCGGCCCAACGAGCGAAGTGCCCGGCGTCGGCCACACTTCACCCGCCTTCGGCCCGTAGATCGTGTTCGCCGCCGTGTCGATGTAGAAGTCCCCGTCGGCGCCCGTCGAGTTTCCGGGTGCGCCAGTTCCGCTCAGCACGGTCTGCCCGTTGACGCCCGTCGAACCGGCGGCTCCGGTGGGACCCGTCGGCCCCACCGGTCCGGGCAAGCCCTGAGCTCCGATGGCGCCCGTCGGTCCGATTGGTCCCTGCGGTCCCGAGGCACCGGTCAGACCCGTCGGCCCAATCGGCCCCTGCGGTCCGGTCGCACCCTTGGCGCCCACGGCACCAGCAGGCCCGGTCGGACCCGTCGGCCCTGTCAGACCTGAGGCCGAGATGGTGATCGTGCTGCCCGACGACGTGAGCGAGACGTTAGGCCCCGCCGCAAGCGTCAGGTCGCCGGTCAGGCCATTCAGGCTCATGACGCCAGCGGACCCGGCCAGCAGCGAATTCCTGAAAGACATCTCGAAGCCTGCGGCGTCGTTGCTGCCGTTGGCGAGCTGTGTACCGTAAGTCATCACTTTCCCGGTTCCGCCGATCACCGTGACCCAGAGCAGGGCGTTGCGCGTGGATATGCCGGGGACGATGTCCCTGACGTTGTATTGAAGGGCTTCCCAAGCCTGGAGCGTGTAGTCCTTCTCCCCCAGCTCGACTCCGAGAACGTCCCTCAAGGAGACACGGACAAAGGCCGTTCCGCCGTCGAGGTTTACGATTCCGAAGTTGTAACGGAAGTCTTCGTCAGCTCCCTGCGTGATCCCCTGGAGCTGGGAGGTTTCGCCAAGGGAGATGGCGAAGCTCGCAGGGATCCCGCTGAAGAAGAGTCCATAGCTGTCGGCCTCGCGGCCGGCGGCGGGCAGGTCATAAGTCCGGGAGGAAACGAGAACCGCTTCCGAAGCGGTCACTCGGACGGCGCCCGATACCTCGGAGACTCCAAACAGGGTCTCGACGGCGTTGTCGTAGCGCCGGGTCTCGGCGGGGGCGAGGGTCGCGGTGAACGTGAGTGGCGACGGATTCGGCTGGTTTCGTTGGTAGAAGGTCGCCTGGAAGGTCACCGGATTCTGCGAGAGATTCGCAATCCAGATCGTGGAGTAGAACTCGCTCCCGTAGGCACCCTGCTCCCGCGAGACGGCAGGGATGACGACGTCCGTGCCTGAAAAGCCGGCCAGGAGGGGCCGGGCGACGACTGTAAACGCGAGAGCCGCGGCGGCGAACGTCGCGGAGAACTGTCGGCGTCCGTTCGCGCTGCCTTCTCGGAGCCGGGGAACCGCGTCTCTTGCGCAGGGAGGCACCGAGACGCCGCAGGGAACCTCTGACTGCGATTCTTCTCTGCTCATTCTTCGAGCGATAATAGCAAACAAAATGCCAATATGGCCTGATCGGGTGACCCGAAAAAACGCCCGAAGACTCGGGACTCCTCCGGAGCGGCCCGGCCCGGACGAAGATCTCGACCGACACTACCTGGCAGCGGCAGCGGCCAGTTTCTTGCTGCTCTGGCCGCAAGGGCGGTCGGGAACTTGCGAGCCGAGGCGGTATTCTCTCGGCACCGATGCTCGAGGGTCCCACTTCCGCGGACCGCCGGATTCCGGCTGAAGCTCAGGCATCGATCGCCGTCGTGGTTCCGGCGTATCGGACCGCAAGGGAGATCGGCGACATCCTCGCCCGGATCCCGCCGGAGGTCCGCCACGTCCTCGTCGTCAACGACGCGTCGCCGGACAACCTTGGCAGCGTCCTCGACCGGATCGCAGACCCTCGGATGACCGTTCTGACCCATCCGGAGAACCGGGGTGTCGGGGCCGCAATGAAGACTGGCTTCGCACGGGCGCTCGAGCTGCGGGCGGAGATCGTCGTCAAGCTCGACAGCGACGGGCAGATGGACCCCGCCCTGATTCCACGGCTCGTCGCCCCCCTCCTCGAGGGGCGGGCCGACCTGGCTAAGGGGAACCGCTTCACCGATCTTTCGGTCATTCGTGACATGCCGTGGCTTCGCCGCGCCGGCAATCTCGCTCTCTCATTTCTCGTCAAGGCCGCCTCCGGTTACTGGAGCCTCTTCGACCCGTGCAACGGCTTCCTGGCTGTTCGCGCGGAGGTCCTCCACAGGATCCGTCAGTCCCATCTGGCGGACCGCTTCTTCTTCGAGATCAGTCTCCTCTGTGAGGCCTACCTGGCGCGAGCCGTCGTCGCCGACGTCCCAATGCGTCCTGCGTATGGCGACGAGACGAGCTCGCTCAGTCCCGGGAGGTCCCTCTTCGAGTTCTCGGGGCGCCTCTTCGCCCGGATGGCGCGGCGGATCGGCCTCGCCTACTTTCTGCGGGACTTCAACGTCGTCTCCGTCTTCATCGCCTCCGGCCTGCCGCTCTTCGCGTTCGGCGTCATCTGGTCCCTTTACCACTGGTACCGATCCGTGGCCACGGACGTCCTCGCGACGACAGGCACCGTCATGATCGGCGCCCTCGCCATCATTCTCGGTTTCCAGCTCCTCCTTCAGGCGGTCGTGCTCGACGTTCAGAACGAACCCGGGCGGGCCCCCCGCTGAGCCGTGGCCGAAGCCGACCGCCGCTCCGGTGCGTCGCTGGCCGTCCTGGCGATACTCTGTCTCGGGCTCCTCGCGGCCGCCTACTCCGGTGCGTTCGGCAACGCGTTTCACTTCGACGACAGCCACGTTCTCGTGGACAACCTCTATGTAAGGAACCTCGGAAATGTCCCGCGGTTCTTTCAGGACGCGCGGACGTTCAGCTCCCTGCCCCAGAACCAGACCTACCGCCCGCTCGTTTCGCTCAGCCTCGCCCTCGATTACAGGTTCGCGGGGGGACTCTCCCCCGCCGTGTTCCGGGCCGATCAGCTCCTGGAGCTCGCCCTTCTCGGCCTCGCGCTCTGGTTTTTCTACCGGCGCGCCATGGACGAGGCGGCACCCGGCCCGGCGAACGCCTTCGCGGCTCTCTTCGCAGCCACGCTCTTCTGCGTGCACACGGTCAACACCGAGACGATGAATCTGATGCACGCCCGTTCGGAGATCCTGAGCGCCCTCGGCGTCATCTCGGGATTCCTCGTCTACCTCGGCGCGCCGCACCTTCGGCGTTTTCAGCTCCATCTCGTCCCGATCGCCCTTGGCGCCCTCGCCAAGACGCCTGCCGTCCTCTTCGCGCCGCTCCTCTTCTCCTGGGAGTTTCTCCGCCCCGCGGAGAGCGAAGGGGATCGGCCGCACTGGGCCACACGGTGGCGGCGTGCGTTCGCGGCGTCGCTCCCCGCCTTCGCGGCCGGAGCCCTCCTCTTCTGGTTCGTGGAGCGCGTCATGGCACCCCCGACGCAGACCTACGGCGGAGGTGACCGCCTCCTCTACGCTCAGACGCAGGCCTGGGTCTGGCTCCACTACCTGCGACTCTTCGTCCTCCCCGTCGGCCTCACCGCGGATTCCGACCTTCGGTTGATCCCCGTCTGGTTCGACACCCGGGTGCTGGCGGGCCTCGCCGCGATCACCGGACTCGGCTGGATCGGCTGGCGCTCGGCGCGGCGCCGGGAATCGTGGCCGGTAGCCTTCGGGCTTGCGTGGTTCGCGATCGGCCTCACGCCCACCTCCAGCATCCTCCCGCTCGCCGAGCCGATGAACGAGCACCGCGTCTTCCTGCCGTTCATCGGTCTGGCGCTTGCCGCCGTCTGGGGGAGCCGCCTCCTCGTGCCAGGACTCTTTCGCCGCCCCGCCGTCGCCGCGGCGGCCGGGGCCGCGATCCTCCTGGCGCACGCGACCGGCACGTTCGTCCGGAACCGGGCCTGGCGAACCGGCGAGTCCCTCTGGGCCGACGTGACGGTCAAGAGCCCCGAGAACGGCCGCGCCTGGATGAACTACGGCGTGGCGCTCATGGCGCGCGGCCAGCTCACGAGGGCGCGCGAGTGCTACGAGCGCGCCGCCCTCTTCACGCCGGCCTACTGGACGCTGGAGATCAACCGCGCGATCGTCGAGGGCTCGCTCGGCAACGCGAGAGCCGCCGAAGCCCATTTCCGGCGCGCCGCCGAGCTCGACGCGGGACAGCCCGACGTCCACTACTACTTCGGCCGCTGGCTCTCGCAGACCGGCCGCGGACCCGAAGCCGTCGAGCAGCTTCGGACGGCGCTTCGCCTCAGTCCGGCCTCCATTCCGGCGCGAACCCTCCTCATGAACCTTCTCGCGGCGGAAGGAGACGCTGCCGGTGCCGCCGACCTTGCGAGCCACGTCGCTGCTACGGAGCCGCGGAACTCCCGGGCCCGGGCGCTCGCCGGCGGCCGGAGCCCCGTCGCGCTCGGCACGAGTGACAGGACGGCGTACCTGAGTCACGGCTTGAAGCTCGGACGGGAAGGGAACTTCGTCGAATCCGCCCTCGCTTACAGGGCGGCTCTTGCAATCGATCCGGGGTACGCCGACGCGCTGAACAATCTT
This sequence comes from Acidithiobacillales bacterium, assembly GCA_050258155.1. Taxonomy (GTDB): domain Bacteria; phylum Acidobacteriota; class Thermoanaerobaculia; order UBA5066; family UBA5066; genus DAOMFB01. Next base: position 1,339 of record JBLMYG010000371.1, on the reverse strand, counting down.
GGTTGGACGCTCGGGAAGCTCGGCTTTTTTGCCGAAGCCGTCCCGGTCCTCGACAAGGCGGTGGCGCTTCGTCCCGACTTTGCACTGGCGCGCAACAACCTGGCCTGGGTCAGAGGGGAATTGGCGACGGCAGCGGCCCGCTGAAGCAGGTGCGCCTTCGGGCGCTCGCGCCCTACATCGACATTCGCTCGACCGTCGCCCCCATGTAGTAGAGCCGGAGGATCGCGTCCCGGCTCTCGCCCCGGCGCGCTCGCGCGATCGTCCCTGCCTGACACATCCCGGCGCCGTGCCCCGTGCCGCGCCCGGTCAGGAAATACTCGGTCCGCGATTCGGCCATCTCGAACGCCGTGGAGCGGACGGAGGCCCAGCCCCAGATCTCGCTCGCTACTCTCCGGAAATCGAAGCCCCGGACGATCCGCGACGTTCCCCCGGGAGCAGCGAGGCGGAGCATGGAGACGCGGCCCGTGTCGTCCCGCCCATAGACCTCGACGAAGCGGGCTCCCGGAAGTCCGAGGTCTTCCGCGAGGCGCGGCAGCTCGCGCCGCGGGAGCGAGAAGCTCCAGGCGAAGCCTGGCGATCCGGAGCAGGCGTCGTCCACCACCGGGACGAGATCGGGAGTTTCCTCGTCGTCCCAGACCTCGCGCGGCCGGGCGGTCATTCCGCCGCAGCAGGCGTGGAACGGTGCCGCGATGACCCGGCCCTTCTGGACGAGGACGATGCCCTCCGTGGCCCGCGATGCGGCCACGGTCTCTTCCGTCGCGAACGAAAGGCCTCGGAAAACCTGACAGTGGACGGCGTCGCAGAGGTCGGCGCCCTCGTCCGCGTGGCGTTCTCGTCGGCCCAGCGCGTACGACCGCGTGGCGACCGCCTGCGCCTCCAGCGCGGCGGCCGGCGCCCGCCGCCCCATCTCGCCCGGCAGGACGGCAGCCACGTAGTCTTCGAGCGGAATTTCTTCGACGCGACCGGATCCCGTCCGGAGGAGGCGAAGCGGCGGGGTGGACGCGACGGCGAGAACCGCTCGCGCGGCCGGGTGGCGCACGGCGAAAAAAGCCGCTCCCATCGCCAGGAATCGCCGTCGGGTCACGCAGGGCGATTGTAGACTCGCTGCCTCGCCCGATGAACGAACGCCCTGTCGCCCTCGCGCGCCGGCTCGGCGCGTTCGACGCGGCGATGATCGTCATGGGGGGGATGGTCGGCGCCGGGATCTTCGTCAACCCGGCCGTCGTCGCCCGCGAGGTTCCGGCAGCCTCCCTGACGCTCCTCGCGTGGCTCGCGGGCGGGGCGATCGCTCTTCTCGGGGCGTTTCTCTACGCCGAGCTGGCCGCGCGCTTTCCCGAGG
>JBLMYG010000370.1:0-11219 GCA_050258155.1 Acidithiobacillales bacterium | reverse complement strand
TGGACGGCTCTCGGGCGCCTCTCAGGCCCCTTCACCGATCCGAACGCCCTCGGCATCGGCGCCGCGCTCATCGCCCCCGTGGCGCTGGCGCTCCTCTTCGACGGCCCGGCGAGGCGGGGCGAGAAGGGGGCCGCCCTCGCTGCCGCCCTCCTCCTCCTGCCCGCGCTCGAGGTCTCCGGCTCGCGCTCGGGGCTGCTTCTCCTCGGCGTGGCCGCCGTCGTCTTCCTGTCGGGGTTGGTGCGGGCGCGCGTTCTTCCCGTTCGCGTCGTGGGGGTCGGCGTGGCGGCGCTCCTCGCCCTTCTTTTCGCCATCTGGCCCTTCTTGCCCGCCGGGGGCTCGGTCGCGGGTGGCGGCCTCGTGCCCCGCCTCCTGGCGTCGCTTCGGAGCGGTTCGCTGGCCGTGGCGGCGACCCACCGGACCGTCTTCTGGCGCGGCGCCTTCGACGTCATCGCCGAGGAGCCCGTCTCGGGCTGCGGGCTCGCAGGTTTCGCTTACGAGTTCCCGGTCCGGTTCAGCAACCGGCACCACCCCGTGAGCTTCACCGACAACCCGACGAACGCCATTCTCGATGTCGCCGCGGAATGCGGGATCCCTGCGCTCCTCCTGGCCCTGGGGGCCGTCGTCCCGCTTCTCGTCCGAGCCTTCGAGACCGCCGAATCGCGGTCTCCCTTCCCTGCCGGCACGCGCGCGGCCGCCGCGACGCTCGTCGGTCTCGCCGTCGCCTCCATGACGGGGGGGCACCTCCGGTTTCCGGAGATCGCCGTCCTCACCGCCCTCCTCGCCGCGCTCCTTCTCGGGACGGGAGCGCCCGAGGGCGAGCCCGACCCCGACCTCGCTGCCCCGAAGCGGACTCGCGCCGTTCTCCTCGTCGCAGGCGTACTCGCTTCGCTCCTTTCGGCCTGGCCGACCCGGCACCCCGCCACGGCGTTCAGCGCGGAACCGTGGATCGGCCTCTATCGCCCCGAGCTCCGGCGAAAGCCGGATCCCCATCGCTGGATGGGACCGGTGGCGCTCCGGCGCGTCCGCCCCGGCGAGGAATCGCTGACGCTGAGCCTCCTGAACGGCCGGCCGGACGACCTGTCCGTCGCCATCAGCGTCGACGTGAACGGCTCTCCCCGACCTGGCATCGTCGTGCCCAAAGGGGTCGAGGTACCGGTCACGGTCGGCGGCCTCGCCCCCGGGGAGATCGTCCGCTTCGCCGCGCAGCCGACGTTCGTTCCCGGCGCGGGGCCCCTCGGGCGCGACGACCGGACGCTCTCCGTCATGGTCCGTGTCCCGCCCGGCGCGAGTTTCCCGTGAGCCGTCCCGGGCCTGTCGTTCTCGCGACCTTCTCGTGGGCGGCGATGGGCGCCGTTCTGACGCCGTTCCTCCTGCCACCGGCGCCACTCTACCGGACGGTCGTCGTCGTGGTCTCCGCGGCGCTCTTCTTCGCGGCCCTCGCGGCTCCCCGCGCCTCCTTTGCCTTTGCCCTCCTCGCCGTCGCCGGCTCCGGCGTCTCGTTCTTTCTCTTCGGCGGCCAGCAGCCCGCCTGGTCCGGCCCCGTTCTCGTCTCCGGATATCTTGCGGGCTCCTGCCTGAAGCGGCTCTACGAGGTCGATCCGCCGCCGGCTCCCATGCCGCTCCTTCCGGCCTGGCGGGCGCTGGCTGCCGCGGCGGCCGTCTCGGCAGCGGCCTCCTGGGTGACGCTCAGGACGAGCTTTCTCTTTCGCCTCGGCGTCCCTCCTCCCCGAACGGTGAACCTCCTCGGGGAGGACGCCGCTACGGCCCTTCCAAGCGTCGTGATCGTCCTCGCGTCGCTCCTGGTCGCCGCGGGTTTTCATCGGGCCGCCGCCCGGCTCGGCGCCGATCCGGCGGGGCGCACGACGATCGACGTCGCCATCGTCTCGGTGGGCCTCCTGGCCGGCGGCCTGGCCCTACTTCAGAAGCTCGGATTCCTCCCCCTCTGGCGGGCTCAGCCGTGGCTCGGATGGGGACGCACCCAGAGCATCTTCACCGATCCCTCTTCCGCAGGTGTGGCCGCCGCTCTCCTCCTCGCGCCGCTTCTGGCGCGGGCCACGACGGGCCGCGCCGCCGCCCGGCTCCTCGCTGCTGTCGGGGTCGCACTCATCCTTCTGGTCCTCGCCGACTCGGGCTCGCGCGCCGGCCTTCTCGGCGCGCTGACGGCAGGGTCCGTTTACGTCATCTGGGGTGTCACCCGGCTCGTCGCGGGGGCGCGCGGCGGACGGCGCTGGCGCGTGGCCTGGAGCGTGGGTGCCCTCGCCATCCTCGCGGCGGCCGCCCTGGCCGTCTCGCTGTCGTGGCCGAATCGCGGGGCGGTCCGCTCGGCGCTCCTCGCCCGGATCGAAGGGACCCTTCGTCCGGGACGGACTCCCTTCGAGGCGACGCCGGAGAGGCTTCTCCTATACGAAGCGGCCTGGGCGATCTTCCGGAGCCGGCCCATCACCGGTATCGGCCTCGGTGGCTTTCGCACCGAGTTTCCGAACGAAGCGGCCGCCCTCGGCCGTCCCGTCGACTGGACCGACTTCCCGCCATCGCTCTACCTCGGAACGCTCGCTGAGTCGGGCCTCGCGGGAGGCTTCCTTCTCCTGATCCTCCTCCTCGCCGTCGTCCGCGGCGCGGGACGCGCGCTCTTCATGGTCGATGCTTCGGCAGTGGAGGCTCTTCCGGCCGTCGGCGCGGCTGCGGCGCTCATCGGGCTCCTGGTGGTCTTCCTGTTCGGCTCCCACCTCGTCTATCCGGAGATCGCGGCGCTCGTCGGCCTGCTGTCGGCCCGGCTGCCGATCCGCCCCGACGGCCGGACCGCGCGGCTTCTTTCGAGCCTTCTGCCGGTCACCCTCGCCGGCGTGCTCACCCTTCTCGCGGGGGGCGTCGCGTGGACGGCGTGGATCACCCGGACGGCGGCGGCCGCTTTCCGCTATGCGCCGGTCGCGGGCGTTTGGGGGATCGAGCACGAACGGGACGGGCGCAGGTTCCGGTGGACCGGCGCCGCGGCCGCGTGGCGTGTCGACGGCCGCACGGACGCGGTCCCCCCGCTCGCTCTTCCCGTCCGGAACGCGCGGCCCGATCGCCGGCCGGTCGACATCGCCGTCTGGTGGGACGGCCGATTCCTCGGGGGAGTCACACTTCCGGCGGAAGGGTGGAAGAGCCTCGAAGTCCCGGCAGCGGGCACAGGCGTCCTCAGCCTGAAAGTCTCGGAGACGTTCCGCCCGGCCGCTGCGGGAGATGAGCGAAGCCTCGGCATCGAGGTGGGCCCCGACGTCCCATGAGCGAGATCCGCTTCCACCCGGGTGATCCGAAGAGGAGGACGAGGGCGGTCACGATCGGCCCGGTCTTCGGCGCGGCCCTCGCCACGCTTCTCGTCGCGGCGGGCACGGTCACGTTCCTCGGCCTCACGAGCGCGCCGTCCCTCGTCTGGGATCTGGTCCGGTCCGTCGACCGGCTGGCCCTCCGGGAGGCGGCCCGGCGCGGCGCCGAGGCCTTCGAGAACGTCGGCCGACGCGCCGAAAAGTTTTCGCGGCGGCTCGCCGCCGACGAGCTTTTCCTCGCTCGTATCGGCCTCATGACGAACGTCCCGCTGCCGCGGGCGTTTCCGACGGTCCTACCGGATCAGGCTGCGCCCCTGGCGCCCGACGAGATGGAGACGGCCATCGCGACCCTCCAGCGCCGGCTCCGGATCTTCGAGCTATTCCGCCGCCGCCTCGCGGCCCTCCCCGCGCGCGGCGGCGTCGATCCTCTCCAGGTTCCTTCGCGTTCCCCCGTCGATCCCGACTCCGCCGTCCCGCTGGCGGTCTTCGGGCGGCGGCTCTCCGAGCTGACCCGGCAGGAGGAGTTCTTCCCCGGCCTGGACCTCGGCGTCCCGGACGGCACGGTCGTCCTCTCACCGGCGGCCGGCACCGTTCTCTTCGCCGGGCGCACGGGCCGCTGGGCGGACGCCGAATGGCGGCTCCTCGGGAACATCGTCATCATCGCCCACGGCAACGACCTGCGGACCGTCTTCGGGCACCTCGACAAGCTGCTCGTCCCGCGCGGCCGCCGCGTGAAACGGGGCGACCCGATCGGCCGCGCCGGCCGGAGCGGCTTCGCCCCGACGCCCCGCCTCCGTTACGAGGTGCGAAGAAGAGGTGACGGACGGTTCTTCCCCGTGGACCCGCGCATCTACATCCTCGACGCCGACTGGATCACCGCCGCGGAGCTCCGGAACCGTCCGCCCGCACCCGCTGAACTGGCGATGCCGACGCTGAAATAAACCCGTCAAAGGCGCTTCAGTGCCGCAAGGATTCTCTCGGCCTCCGTTTCGTCGTTTCCGACGTGCGGGGAGAAGCGGAGGAAGCCTTCCCGCGCCGTCACGGCGATGGAGCGGTCGTTCAGCTCCTTCGCGAAAATGCGGGCATCCTTCCCCGCCGGAGGCCGCGCCGCCAGAATTCCGGAGCGCGGCGGGCCATCGAAGAGGACGGGTTCGAATCCGAGATTCGGAAGCCCTTCGATCAGAACGGCGAGAGTCCCGGCGATCCGCTGCCCGATGGTCTCGTGCCCGATCTCGAGGAGGAGATCGATCGAGGCCCGAAGAGCATAAACGCCCGGTGCCGGCAGCGCGCCGACCTCGAAGCGGGTGGCGTCGGTGGCGTACTCGGGCTTTTCGGGAACGTGAAAGATCCCGCCCGCGTCGCGCTTGAGGTTCGTCCAGCCGGCAGGGGCGCGGAGCCGCGCGCGCAGCTCGGGCCGCGTGAAGAGAATCCCACACCCTTCCGGGCCGAGCATCCACTTGTGCCCGTCGGCGGAGAGGAAGTCGACGTCCCACGCCGCCACGTCGACCGCGATCGCCCCGACGGCCTGGATGGCGTCGAGGCCGAAGACGATCCCTCGCCCGCGGCAGAAAGCGCCGATCTCCTCCATCGGGGCGCGGAAGCCGGTGTGGAACGCCACGGCGGAGATCGAGACGAGGCGTGTCGTCGCGTCACAAGCCCCGAAAAGCTCCTCCGACGTGAAGGCGCCGTCACGCGTCGGGAGCCGCCGGACGGCGACCTCCTTTCTCTCCAGCGCGACCCACGGCGTCAGGTTCGCCGGAAACTCCGAGGCCGTCGTCACGACGGAGTCGCCGGGCTGGAAATCGAATCCTTCCGCCACGAGGCCGAGCCCCCACGTCGTGTTCGGGACGACCGAGACGGATCGCGCGCCGCCGAGGCTTTCGTCGGCTCCGATGAGCCGGGCCGCGGAGGCTCGAAGAGCGTCCGCCTCGGCGCCTCCCTCGCGCCCGTCGAGCGCGCCCCGCTCCGCGAGACGCCGCCCGTAAGCCGCCAGCGCCTCGACCGCCCGATGCGGCAGGGGGCAGACCGCAGCGTGGTTGAACTGGATGGAGCGCCGCCGCGACGGGAACTCGTGGTCCCAGTCGAGCACGCGTTAAAACTCCCTCTGGGCATTCACGAACCCTTCGAAGTTGCGCTTCACCTCGCCCATCGAGTCGCCGCCACATTTCTCGAGGAGCGCGTCGGCGAGGACAAAGGCGAGCATCGCCTCCGCGATGACGCCGGCGGCAGGGACGGCCGTCACGTCGGAGCGTTCGTACTGGGCCCGGTGCGGCGCCTTCGTGTCGATATCGACGGACGGGAGGCCGTCCCTCAGCGTCGAGATCGGCTTCAGGTAGAGCGTGACGAGGAGCTCCTCGCCGTTGGTGATCCCCGCCTCGAGACCGCCGGCCCGGTTGGAGGTGCGTCCAAAGCCGCGATCCCTGCTCCACGTGATCGGGTCGTGGGCCTGCGACCCGGGCCGGCCGGCGTTCGCCACCCCTTCGCCGATGGAGACCGCCTTCGCAGACGGGATCGACATCAGCGCCCGGGCGATCCGCCCGTCCAGCTTCGTGTCCCACGAGACGTGCGAGCCAAGCCCCGCGGGAACGCCGGCGGCGCCGACGAGGACCGTCCCGCCCAGCGTATCGCCCGCCTTCGCCGCCGCGTCGACGGCGGCGATCATGGCGCTCTCGGCGCTCCGGTCGACCGCGCGCAGCGGGGAGGATTCGACGACTTTCTCGAGATCGGAAAACGAAAATCCGCTCTCTGGCTCGGGGCACCGGACGTCGCCGACCGAGAGGACGCCGCTTCTGACCCTGATCCCGAATGCGAGAAGAAGCTGCCGGCAGAGCGCTCCCGCAGCCACGCGCGCGGCCGACTCGCGGGCGCTCGCCCGCTCGAGGACGTCGCGGAGGTCGCGGCGGCCGTACTTGAGCCCTCCGGCGAGGTCCGCGTGCCCCGGACGCGGTGACGAGAGGCGCCGTCTTGTCGCTGCCTCGGGATCGATGCCGAGGGGCCCCATCGCCTTCTCCCAGACCGGATAGTCGAGGTTGGCGATCTCGAAGGCGACGGGCGAGCCGAGCGTCTCGCCGCCGCGGAGGCCGCCGGTGAAGACGACCGCGTCCTTCTCGATCTTCATGCGTCCGCCCCGACCGTACCCGTGCTGCCGCCGGGCCAGGTCGGCATTCACCGCCGTCGCATCGATCCGGAGGCCGGCCGGAAGGCCGGTCAGGATGCCGGCCAGCTTGGGGCCGTGCGACTCTCCCGCCGTGACGAGTCGAAGGCGCGGCATCGCGCGGAGTCTAAACTCCCGCGCGTGATCCGCGTCGACGGCCTCGTGAAGGCCTACCGGGACCTGACGGCCGTCGACGGTCTCTCCTTCACGGTCGAGCCGGGACAGGTGCTGGGCCTCGTCGGCCCGAACGGCGCCGGAAAGACGACGACACTTCGCTGCCTCGCGGGAATCCTCCCTCCGACGGCCGGGCGGATCGAGATCGCGGGCTTCGACCTCGCGGCGAGCCCCGTCGAGGCGAAGCGGCGGCTCGCCTTCATGCCGGACGAGCCGCGCCTCTTTGACTACCTCACCGTGGCCGACCACCTCGTCTTCGCCGCCCGCCTCTACGGCGTCCCGGACGCCGCCGCGCGCTCGGCGGCCCTCCTCGCGGAGCTGGAGCTCTCGGGAAAGGAGCAGGCGCTTCCGTCGGAGCTGTCCCGCGGGATGAAGCAGAAGCTCGTCATCGCGTTCGGCCTGCTGCACGACCCGAAGGTCCTGATCTTCGACGAGCCTCTGACCGGGATCGACCCGGGAGGGATCCGCCGGATGAAGCAGACGATCGTCGGGAGGGCGAACGGGGGCGCGGCGGTCATCGTCTCGTCGCACCTGCTTCCCCTCGTCGAGGAGATCTGCGACCGCGTCCTGATCCTCTCGAAAGGGCGCTCCGTTCTCGCGGGCACGCTCGAGGAGATCCGGGCCGGCGCCGGCGACGCCTCCCTCGAGGACGTCTTTCTCCGGGTCACCGAGCCGGGCGGATGAGCGGGCCCGGCTCTCCCTTCGAAGCGCTTCTCTTCTATGCCGGCCGGTCGACGGAAAACGCGATCCTCAGGCGCCTCCGGCGGCTTGCAGAGCCCCGGTACCTGATCGGTCTCATCGCCGGCCTCGCGTACCTCGGGATGCTCATCTGGCGTCAGGGGCGCCCCACCCTGCGCGGAAGCGCCACGTGGGCCTGGCCCATGGAGTTCACCGGCCTCGTCCAGCTCATTGCCGCCACAGCGCTCCTCGTCGGGACTACCCTCGTCTGGCTTTTTCGGGGGAGCGAGGCGTCGCTCTCGCTGACGGAGGGTGAAGCGCAGTTCCTCTTCTCCGCGCCTCTCGCTCGGACCTCGGTCGTCCATTTCGCGCTCGTCCGGTCGCAGCTTCGCGTCCTGTCGGGAGTCGTCATCGCCCTTCTCTTCTCCCGCCCGGGCTCCGTGGCAGGGCTCCTCCGGGACGCACTCGGCGGGTGGTTGCTCTTCTCGACCGTCAACCTCCACCTCCTCGGCGTCGGCTTCACGAAGGCCGGGTGGAAGGAGCGTGCACCGGCGATTCGGCGTGCGGCCACGACCGTCATGACGCTTCTCGGCATCGCGGCGATCGCCTTCGTCGTTGCCGCCGTCGCGGAGGGTCTCGCCAGGGCCGCAGGCGCGCCGACGTCGCGCCGGGGCCTGTCGGTGGTGGCCCTCGAAGGGGCCGTTCTCTCGGGCTCGCTCGGGAGGCCGCTCCTGGCACTCCTCTATCCGTTCCGACTCCTCGTCGCCCCCCTTTTCGCTCCGACGGCCGCGACCTTCCTCAGGACCCTTCCGGCTGCCCTCGGCCTGCTCATCCTCCACTACGTCTGGGCGGTCGGAACGAGCGTCCGGTTCGAGGAGGCGACGATCGTGGGAGCGGCCCGTCGAGCGGCCGAGCGCGAGCGGCGGCGACAGGGGAACCTCCCGGCGCTCCCCGGCGAGAGGAGGAGGCGGTCCGTCCCGTTCCTCCTCGGCCCCCTCGGACGTCCCGAGGCGGCGATCATCTGGAAGAACCTCACGGCCTGGAATCGGACGCCGCTCAAGACACAGCTCCTCGGCGTCGGCGCGCTGATCACCCTCCTTTTCCTGGCCGCCGCGACCTTCCGGCAGCCTCAGGCCGATCAGGCCGGTGTCGCCGTTCTGACCGTGCTCGGGGTACTCGGCCCTGTCCTCGCCGTCGTTCTTCCGTCGGGACTCCGAAACGACCTGCGCGGCGACCTGGAGTCCGCGGCCGTCCTGAAGTCGTGGCCGGTGGCTTCGGCCTCGCTCGTCGTCGGCGAGATTTTGGCGCCGCTCTGGGCCGGATGTCTCGCACTCGCCGCGGGACTTGGAGGGGCGCTCGCCGTGGCGGCCGGCAGGGCGCTCCGAGGAGCCGGCGCCACGGGCACTCTCGGAGGCCTCGGCGGGCCGGCAGGCCTATTGCCGGCGGCTCTCGCGGCGGTCTTTCTCGTCCCGCCGCTGACCTTTCTTCTGCTCCTCGGTCTGAACGCCGCGACCCTGGCCTTTCCGGCCTGGTTCCCTCCGGGCCGGAAGCGGACCCGCGGGCTCGAGCAGTTCGGCATCCGCCTCGTCGCCGCCGTGGCGACGCTGACATTGCTCGCGATCGCGCTCATCCCCTCGGCGCTGCTCGTGGCGGTCGTCTTCTTCGCCGGTGGAGGGGCGCTCGGATTCTGGGCGCTTCCTCTGGCCGCGCTTATCGCCTCGCTCCCCCTCTGGGGCGAGGCGGCAGCCGCCATCACCCTTCTCGCGAAGCTCTGGGACCGCTTCGATCCTGCCCTCGACCTCCCCGAGTGAGAAGGCTTCCGTCTACCCGAGCGGGATCCTGTCCTTGTTCCGGGCGAGCCAGACGTCGAAGCTCTGGAGCGCCGGGTTGAGAGCGCGCGCGACCTCGAGGCTCCGTGCGCCGCAGTAGTAGGCCTCGAAGTCCCGCTTGAACTGGAACATGTTTCCGAGGTCCTCCGCCCCCGGAAAGTCGAAGGCGCGATAGACCTCCGGCGGGACGTCGTTGTACCGGACTTCCTGTCCAAGCGCCCGCGTGAAGGCTGCGGCCATTTCCGCGCCCGTCAGGTGCTCGCCGGCGATTCCGAGGGTCTTCCCCACGTACTCGCTCCCTTTCCGGAAGATTCCGTAGGCGCAGCGGCCGATGTCCTCGGTGGCGATGCCGGGAAGCTTCTTGTCGCCCATGGGTAGCGTGATCGCCAGCACTCCGTCCGGTCCCCTCTTCGGCCCCATCCCGAAATGAATGAAGTTCTCCCAGTAGAACGAGGTCAGGAGAAACGTCGTCGGGACCCCCTCGGCCGTGAAGAGGCGGTTCGACTCGCCCTTGGAATCGAAGTGCGGCACCTTGTAGCTCCCGAGAAGCGTCGGCATCCGGTCGTCGTCGAGGGGGACCCACGCCCGCGTGTCCTCGAAAGTGGACCAGATGACGTGCTCGACGCCGGCCTGGCGGGCCGCGCGGGCCATCGCCCCGGCCTGCGTCCTTTCCCTGTCCGGCGAGAAATGTTCCCAGTAGAAGGTGACGCAGTAAGCGCCGTGGACGCCGCTGAACGCCTTCTCGAGGCTGGCGACGTCGTCCACGTTCGCGGGGACGACTTCCGCCCCCTTCTTCGCCAGCTCATTCGCCTTCTCCGACTTGACGTTTCGGGTCAAGGCGCGGACCCCGAATCCTCCCCCCGAGTCCTTGAGGATCGCCCGGGCGAGGCCGCCGCCCTGTGCGCCCGTGGCCCCCACGACTGCGATCATCTTCCGTTTCGCCATCGAGTCCTCCTCCTGTTGTCCGGCCGGCGCTCCCCCGAAGATATCGCCGTGCGACCATGTCACAAAGCCGCCCTGCCGAGGCGGCCGCTCGCCGGAGGCGGCCTCAGGCTGCCGGCACAGCAAACGCCTCCCGGAGCGCCGCGCGGTGGGCGTCGAGCGTGGCGGCGATCTCCCTCGGTCCGTGCGCCGTCGAGACGAACATCGCCTCGAAGGGCGCCGGGGCGAGGAAGACGCCATGCCGCCGCATCGCATGGAACCACCGCTTGAAGGCCGGAAGATCCGACCGCTTCGCGTCGTCGAAGTTCTCCACGGGACCCGGCGCAAAGAAGAGGGTCAGGATGGAGCCGATCCGGTTGAGCGTCAGCCGGTCGGAAACGCCCAGCTCCTGCGCCACGCGACGCATTCCGCGCTCCAGCTCCGCGGCGGACTTTTCCAGTCGCGCGAAGACGGCAGGCGTCAGGGCATCCAGCATCGCCTTGCCGGCCGCCATGGCGAGCGGATTCCCCGACAGCGTGCCCGCCTGGTAGACGGGGCCGTCCGGGGCGATCTGCCCCATCAGGTCGGCCCGGCCGCCGTACGCACCGACCGGGAGCCCCCCGCCGAGGATCTTCCCGAGGCAGGTCAGATCGGGACAGATGCCGAAAAGCTCCTGCGCTCCCCCCTTGGCGAGGCGGAAGCCGGTGATCACCTCGTCGAAAAGGAGAAGCGCCCCGTCCCGCGTCGCGATCTCCCGGAGCCCCTCGAGGAAGCCCGGCTTCGGGAGGACGACCCCCATGTTCGCAGCGACGGGCTCGACGGCGATGACGGCGATCCGCCGCGGGTGAGCGTCGAAGAGCCGCTTCACGGAGTCGAGGTCGTTGTACCGCGCCGTCACCGTCAGGCCCGCGAGGGCGGCCGGAACGCCCGGTGAGCCCGGGATGCCGAGGGTTGCCACCCCCGAGCCCGCCTCGACGAGGAACGAGTCGGCGTGCCCGTGATAGCAGCCGGAGAACTTCAGGACGAGGTCGCGCCCGGTGGCGGCCCGCGCGAGGCGGATGGCCGACATCGCGGCCTCGGTCCCCGACGAGACGAAGCGGACCTTCTCCATCGACGGGAAGGCCTTCACGACCCTCTCGGCCAGCTCCACCTCACCGC
>JBLMYG010000369.1:0-3480 GCA_050258155.1 Acidithiobacillales bacterium | reverse complement strand
GCGGCGGCGCTCCGACAGGCCGTCGTGGTGGGGCCGTATCTCCTCGACCCTCACGAGGGGAGAGACGCGACGCCGCCGTCGTCCGGGCAGGTCCGCCTCTGGCTTCCGGCGGCCCGCGCCTTCGGAACCGGCTCGCACGAGTCGACGCGGCTCGCGATCCGCCTTCTTCTGCGGGAGGAGCTGGGAGGGCGCCGGGTCCTCGACGTCGGCTCGGGCGCCGGGACGCTGGCCTTCGTCGCGGCCCTCGAGGGAGCCGCCTCCGTCGTCGCCTTCGATCTCGATCCTGACGCTGCCTTCGCGACACGGGAGCACGGCCACGCCAACCGGATTTCGCGTCTCTCGGTCTACGCGGGATCGCTCGGCGCGCTCCGCGAGAGCGCCCTCTTCGACGTGGTCGTCGCCAACATGGTCCTCGGGGAGATGGCGCCGCTCCTGCCGCGGCTGCGCTCCAAGCTGCCGGCGGGCGGGCGCCTGCTGAGCTCGGGCCTCCTCGTCGAGGAGAGAGGCGAGTGGGAAGATCTTCTCCTTGGACACGGCTTCCGTCCCGGCTTCGCCACGAGCGAGAACGAGTGGATGGGAACGGCCGCGGAACTCTTCGAATGAAAGAGAGAAAGAGAGAGTCCGGGAAAGTCCCGACCGGCGAAGCACGTCCGCCCCGGCTGCTCGTGCCGGAGCTGGCGGCGTATCGGGCATCGTCCGAAGAGATCCTTCTTCGAAAAGAGGAAAAGGCACACGTCCGGTCCCGCCGGCTCGGCGACGGGGAGCAGGTCGTCATCCTCGATGGAATGGGAGCTCGAGCGAGGGCGTGCCTGACCCGGAGGGGAACCGCGGTCCGCCTGCTCGCCTTCGAAGCAGACTCCGCCGGTCGATCTCCCTCGTCACCCGCGGACTTTTCGTATCTCCCGGGCGAGCCGGCTCTCCGGGTCTCCATCCTTCTCGCGTGCGCCGAGCCGGGGCGGATCGAATGGGCCATCGAGAAGGGGACCGAGTGCGGTGCGGCCGCGTTCGTCCTGACCGTGGCGGCGCGCTCGCAGCGGGCGCACGTGGCCGCGCTGAAAGCCCGCCTCGCGCGCCTGACGCGCATCGCCGTCGAGGCGACGAAGCAGTGCGACCGGACGATCGTTCCCGCCGTCGAGGGGCCGATGGGGATTGAAGATCTTCTTAGAAGGGAAGAAGAGCGAGGAGAAGGCCGACGGCCGCTCGTTGTCGCCGATGCCGGCGGCGAGCCGCTTCGCAGCGTCGTCCTGGCATCCCGCTTCACGGATTCTTCGTCTCGTGGCCTGCTCATCGCCGTTGGCCCCGAGGGAGGTTTCAATCCGGCCGAAATCTCCCTATTCGAAGAATTCGGTGCCCTCCCGGTCTCCCTCGGCCCGCGGATCCTCCGGCTCGAGACGGCCGTGGTTGCGGCGCTCACGCTCTTGGTCGGCGGGCGCTGATTCCTTGACGGACCTGTCGGATATTTTTCGGATACGATCCGCCGGTCCGCGCCGGGAGGAGAAGCGAATGGCCTTCGAAAACGTCAGGAAGATCTGGATGAACGGCAGGCTCGTCGACTTCGCTGACGCGAAGATCCACGTCTTCACCCACGCGCTCCATTACGGATCGGGCGTCTTCGAAGGGGAGCGCTGCTACAAGACCGCGCGGGGGCCTGCCGTCTTCCGCCTCCTGGAGCACCTCGACAGGCTCCTCTGGTCGGCCAAGATCTACCGAATGCAGATCCCGTACTCGATCGACGAGCTGAGGGAGGCCACGCTCGAGACGATTCGCGCGAACGGCTTTTCCGCCTGCTACATCCGCCCGCTCGTCTACCGCGGCTTCGGCTCCCTCGGTGTCAACCCTTTTCCGAATCCGGTGGATGTCGTCATCGGCTGCTACGAATGGGGAAAGTACCTCGGACCGGAGGCGATCGAGAACGGCGTCGACGTCTGCTGCTCGTCCTGGATGCGCATCGCGCCGAACACGATGCCGGCGATGGCCAAGGCGACCGCGAACTACGCCAACAGCCAGCTGATCAAGATGGAGGCGCTCACCAACGGCTACCACGAGGGGATCGCGCTCGATCACAACGGGCGGATCTCGGAGGGCTCGGGAGAGAACCTGTTTCTCGCCTGGAAGGGAAAGCTGTATACCCCGCCGCTCTCGGCGTCGACCCTTCCCGGGATCACCCGCCTCACCGTCATCCAGCTCGCCCGGGAGGTCGGCATCCACATGGAGGAGAAGACGATCCCGCGCGAGATGATCTACGCTGCGGACGAGATGTTCTTCACCGGGACCGCGGCGGAGATCACGCCGATCCGCTCCGTGGACAAGATCCCGGTCGGGACGGGAAAGCGCGGTCCGATGACGGCAGAGCTCCAGAAGGCCTTTTTCGACATCGTGGAGGGAAAGGTCCCCGACCGGTACGGCTGGCTCACCCCCGTCTACAACCAGGTCGCGGCGGCCACGAAATAGGAAAGGGCCCGGAGGCCGAGAGCCGGGACCGGGCGATCTCGAGCGCTTCCTCGGGCGTCGCCGCGATGGGGATTCCGGGCTCGAGCTTTCGGAAGAATGACTCGGCTTCCCTTGACGGCGCGAGAAGGATGAGCGGCTTTCCGGCCTTGATTGCGATGGCGACCTCCGCCGCCGTTCCGGCGCCGCCGGAGCCGACGGCGATGATGAGGTCGCTCGAGAGGACGTTCACGGCATTTCGCGCGTGTCCCATCCCCGTGTAGATGGCCACGTCGAGGCCGGGAGCGGCCGGGCCTCCCTTCCCCGGGAGGACGCCGACGGTCAGGCTTCCCCGCACCCTCTTCGCCCCGCGCGTCGCGGCCGCCATGACGCCGACCTCGCGTCCCCCCGTCAAGACGATGAAGCCGGCGCGGGCCAGAAGCCCGCCGAGCCGCTCGGCCAGCCGGATGTCGGCCCTTCGAGCACCCTCGCCCGCGCCCATGACGCCGGCCACGGGCCGGCGTCGGCTCGCTTCGTGAGTTCGCCGATCAGTCCGCTTCACGGGAGCCTCGCTCGCCAGGGAGTCTGGCTTAAGAAGGACGAAGCGTCGTCCCCGTCGTTCCGCCGGGCCCCCCGCGCCTGGTCTGAATGAGCTCCGCCACGATCGCAATGGCAATCGCTCTCCGGGGGGCTTGGCTCACGCGCGCCCCCCGGACCCCCCACGCCTCCTCTGGATCAGCTCGGCGACTATCGCGATGGCGATTTCTTCCGGGGACTCCGCTCCGATGTCGAGGCCGATGGGGGAGCTGATTCGCGCGAACTCGTCGTCGCTCCACCCCTCCCGCCGGAGCTCGTCGAAGAGAGCCTTTCGCTTGGCGCGGCTCCCCATCATCCCGAGATAGGCGAGGGGAACGCCGCGCAGCCGCCGGATGGCGAGGCCGTCGGTGAGGTGGCCGCGCGTGACGACCGCAACGGAGTCGTCGGGCGGAGGAAGGGGGAGATCGGAATAGTCGTCCGCGACCCTGACGAGCTTCGTCCCGGCAGGAAAGGCGG
>JBLMYG010000368.1:0-6530 GCA_050258155.1 Acidithiobacillales bacterium | reverse complement strand
GCATCGAGCGGGTCCACATCGTCGCCTGCGGGACGAGCTGGCACGCCGGCCTCGTCGGGAAGTTTCTTCTCGAGGAGATCGCCCGGATCCCGACGGAGGTCGACTACGCCTCGGAGTTCCGATACCGGGCGCCGCTCGTCTCGTCGAAGGTCCTCGTCATCGGGATCTCGCAGTCGGGTGAGACGGCCGATACGGTCGCCGCGCTTCAGGAGGCGAAACGGCTGGGCGCCCGGACGGTCGGCATCGTGAACGTCCCCGGCTCCGCAATCGCCCGGATGGTGGACGGCGTTCTGGCCACTCACGCGGGGCCGGAAATCGGCGTCGCCTCCACGAAGGCCTTCACGACCCAGCTCGTGGCCATCGCCCTCTTCGCGCACTACGCGCGCGTGGCGCGAGGTGGTGCAGAGCTGTCTCCGGAGGATCGCTTCGTGAGGGGGCTCGCGCACCTTCCCGTGGCCCTCGGCGAGGCTCTGGCGCTCGAGCCGCAGATCGAAGATCTCGCCGGGCGCCTCCAGTCAGCGCGAGACGTCCTCTTCCTGGGGCGGGGGACGCACTACCCGGTTGCCCTCGAGGGGGCGCTGAAGCTCAAAGAGATCTCTTATCTCCACGCCGAAGGGTATCCGGCGGGCGAGATGAAGCACGGCCCAATCGCGCTGATCGACCCGGAGATGCCGGTCATCGGCCTCGCGCCGAGGGACCCGCTCTACGAGAAGGTCGCGTCCAATCTCCGCGAGGTGAAGGCGCGCGAGGGGGTCCTGATCGCCTTCGTCTCGAAGGGGGACGCGGAGGTTGCCGAGTTCGCTGACGTCGCGGTCGAGCTTCCCGCGGTGACGCCGTCGCTCCAGCCCGTCGTCTCGGTCGTCCCGCTCCAGCTCCTCGCCTACCACGTCGCCCGCCTCCGTGGCTGCGACATCGACCAGCCGCGGAACCTCGCCAAGTCCGTGACGGTGGAGTGAGAGGGCGCCCGCCGCGCTGAGCTACCATCCGCTGGCTTTGGGCGACCCCCGGAAGGCTCTTCTCGAAGGACTGAACGCGGAGCAGGCCGCCGCCGTGACGCACGGCGAGGGGCCGCTCCTCGTCCTCGCGGGGGCGGGATCGGGTAAGACGCGGGTGCTGACGCGGCGCCTCGCCTGGCTCGTCGCCCACGGCGTGCCCCAGGAGGCCATCCTCGCCGTCACCTTCACGAACAAGGCGGCCGGGGAGATGAAGGAACGGGTCGCCGCGCTCCTCGGGACGGAGCGCCCCCGCGCCTTCGTCGGGACCTTTCACGCCTGGGGAGTCCGCCTCCTCCGCCGCTTCGCGGCCGAGGCGGGGGTGCCCAAGTCGTTCGTCGTCTTCGACCAGGACGACCAGCTCGCCGTCGTGAAGCGGGCCACGAAGGAACTCGCGCTCCCGGAGAAGATCGCGACGCCCCGGAGCCTGCTGGCGAAGATCTCGGCGGCCAAGAGCTCGGGCCTTTCGCCCGAGGAGTTCCCGCGCCGGTTCGGCGAACATCTCGGGACCCGCCTCGCCCAGCTCTACCGTGCCTACGAGAGAGCCCTCGCGGCCTTCGCCGCCCTCGATTTCGACGACCTTCTCGTCCGGTCGGAGCGCCTCCTCGCCACGAGGGCCGACGTCCGGGCGCTCGTGACGCGGAGCCTCCGCCACCTTCTCGTCGACGAGTACCAGGACACGAACCGGATCCAGGCGCGGCTCGTGAAGCTCGTGGCAGGCGAGGCGGGAAACGTCTTCGCCGTCGGGGACGAGGATCAGTCGATCTATCGCTGGCGCGGCGCCGACGTCGGGAACATCCTCGGGTTCTCGGCGGAGTTTCCCGGCGCCACGACCGTCCGGCTAGAGCGGAACTACCGCTCGACCGCGGCCATTCTCGAGGCCGCCGGGGCCGTCGTGGCCGAGAACCGGAGGCGGCTCGGGAAGACGCTCCGTCCGACGCGGCGGGGCGGGGAGAAGGTCCGCCTCCTGGTCTTCGACGAGGAGCGGGACGAGGCGCGCGAGGTCGTCTCGCGCCTCGTCGCGGCGCGGCGCGAGAACCCGGCCCGGACGGTGGCCGTCCTCTTCCGGACGAACGCGCAGTCGCGCCCGTTCGAGGAGGAGCTCCTTCGGGCGAACGTTCCGTACCTTCTCGTCGGCGGGACGAGGTTCTACGAGCGGTCCGAGGTGAAGGACGCGCTCGCCTACTGCCGCCTCCTCCGGAACGCCGACGACGAGGTCTCGTTCCGCCGCGTCGTCAACGTCCCGGCGCGCGGCATCGGGGCGGCGACTCTCGAGGCGCTGGAGGCGGCCGCGAGAGAGAGGGGCGCGTCGCTCTTCGCCGCGCTCGACGCCCTGCCCCCGGGAATGACCGAGCGGGCGAAGAAGGCTCTCGGCGAGTTCCGGAACCTCGTCGCGGAGCTCCGCGACCTGGCGGGGGAGCCCGCGACCGGAGCGGCGGCCGCCGTGGCGGCGGTCCTTTCGCGGACGGGGCTCGCCGCCCTCTACGAGCGCTCGGCCGATCCCGAGGACGAGGCGCGGCGGGAGAACCTCGACGAGCTCCTTTCGGCCGCCCGGGAGCACGAACGGGCGAGCGGGGGCGAAGGAGACGACCCGACGCTCTCGGGCTTCTTGGATGCCGTCACCCTCAGGTCCGACGCGGACGAGGCGGACGAGCGGAAGGGGGTCCTCCTCATCACGCTCCACGCCGCGAAGGGGCTGGAGTTCGACGAGGTCTTCCTCGCCGGGATGGAGGACGGCTCCCTCCCCCACGTCTCCTCGCAGGAGGACGAGGAGGAGATCGAGGAGGAGCGGCGCCTCGCCTACGTCGGGATGACGCGGGCGAAGGACCGGTTGACCCTCTCGTACGTCCGGCGGCGGATGATCCGCGGCGAGTGGGTGGATCGCGACCCGTCGCCCTTCCTCGCTGCGATCCCGGAGAGCGCCATCGTCCGCGAGGAGCACGCTGCATTCGCTTCGGGAGGGCTCAGGAGCGGCGGGGAACGCCGTGTTCTCTTAGAGGGGGAAGAGAGAAGAGGCGGACCGTCGGGTTTGCGGCGTGGCGGTCGGGGGGCGCTCTTTCCGGATTACGAGGGGGAGTCGCAGGAGCCTGCGCCTGTTCGACGCGCCGGCGCGCGCCGCGGTTCGTTCGTTCCCCTCCCCCGGATGCGCCGGACACCCCCTCCGCCCACCGCCTCCGGCTTCCGCCGCGGATCGCGCGTCGTCCACCCGGAGTACGGCCCGGGCGTCGTCCTCACGATCGAGGGCTCGGGCGACGACGAGAAGCTGACCGTCTTCTTCGACCGGGCCGGACGGAAGAAGTTCGTCGCCCGCTTCGCGAACCTGACGCCGGCCTGAGCAGCATGACGCTCGCTGCCCGGAGACCGCGGAAAGGAAGGAAGGAGAGGACTGATCCTAGAGCCAGATGATCCGGACCTCTTTCTGTACCTCTCGGAACTCCGGATCGCCGGTGTAGAGGTCGGCTTTTCGGGTCTTCGCGAGGGCGGCGGCGAAGCAGTCGGCGAGGGACATCTTCCGGCGCGCCTTGATCTCGCCCACCTGCTCGGACAGCTCCTGGTCGGCCGGGACGACCTCGACCGGAAGGCCGAGGAGCTTCTCACGGGTGCGCCGCCAGGCCTCGGCGCCGGCTTTTCGCTCGACCTGGTACCGGACTTCGGCCCAGTTCGGGGCGACGATCAAGAGGGGCCTGTCCGATTCGGCTGCCTTCTCGAGTGCCGTCACGACCTTCTCGTGCCCTTTTTCTTTGAAGAGGAACGCCAGAACGGCGTAGCTATCGAGAACGGACCTTCTCAAGCTTCGCGTCCTCGCGCTCCCGGTCTCGAGCGCGCTCCTTCAGGAGATCCTCGGTGACGGAGGTGTCGCTCGACAGCATCCCGCAGACGCTCCGGATGTACTCGGGCGTGACGGGCTGGAAGAGGATCCCGTCAGGGCGCTCGATGAAGCGGATCTTGGTGCCGGGCTTGATCCCGTAGCGCCGGCGGAGCCGCGCCGGAACGACGAGCTGCCCCTTACTGGTTACGGCGGCGGTGTCCATCGCTCGAATTCTCCTACATTCAGAAGATTATCTTACTATTCTTAGAAAGTAAGTTAAGACCGAACGCGATCCATCGCGACCGTTGGTTCCTGGACGGGAGCTGGCTCAGTCCCTCGCCAGGTCGAGGAGGGCGCGGCGGAGGGGGCGGTGGGCGTCGAAGAGACGGACGAAGTCCGACTCCCGGGTTCCCCCTTTCGCCCGGATGACGTCGGTGAGGGACCGGCGGGCCTGTTCGCTCCAGCGCGAAAGGCCGGGGAGGAGCGTGACGAGAGGCGCCCACCGGGCGAAGGCGAGGCGCTCGCCGGGAGAGAATCGCCCGAGGGACGGGACGCCGAGCAGCGCCTGTGCTTCGCGAAGGGTCTCCCGCGCCCCCCGCTCCCGGTCCGAGCCGAAGCGTCTGGCCAGGGCGTCCGTCACCTTCAGCCCGACGTTCGGAAGCTGGACGAGACCGATGATGTCCTCCCGCTGCGCCCCGAGGTGGAAATAGAGGTTGTGCTTCGCGAGGCGACGGAGCATGGCCGGCGTCGTCCGGCGCTTCTCCCGCTTCAGACGCGCCTCCTCGCGGCGCATCAGAGCAATGGCCTCTTTCGCCTTCGGGAAAAAGCCGAGCTTCCGGTAGAACCACCAGGCACCCGACTCGATCCCCTCCTCGTTGTCGTCCCCGAGCTGGTACGGGAAGATCGTGAAACTATCCGAGCCGAAGAGGGATCTCGTCAGGCCGAGGGTGCGTCCATAGACGAGCGCGGCCTCGGCGCCCCGGAACGACTCGAAGACGTTGAAGGCGATCTCGGACGAGCCGAAGAGGGCGCTGACGAGGACGTAGCCGACGGGAACCCCGTTCCGGATCGTCAGGTACGCGTAGACGGCCTCGAGGAGAAGCCGCCGCTCCGGGATCATCCCGTAGACCGCGAACTTCAGGCCGTCGCCGGAGTCGGCGAGGCGGACGTCACGGACGCTCGCATGCTCGAAGACGTCGAGGTCACGCTGCCGGGTCACCATCGAGGTGCGGGCCGCGTCGATCAGGCGCCGGGCGCTCCCGGCGGAGACGGTCCGGAGAGAGAGGGGGGGACGATCCGACTCGTCGCGCACGTCGGGACGGGTTCGTGAAAGGGGGCGCCGCTGGAAGACGACCGCAAAGCCGGGGAGGCGTGCCCGGGTCCGCGAGGGGGTGTCCGGCCCCGGGGAGAGGCGGAGCGGCGGCGCGAGCGACTCGTAGAGGTACTCCTTCCAGAAGCCGTCGAGAG
Source organism: Acidithiobacillales bacterium (assembly GCA_050258155.1). GTDB lineage: Bacteria > Acidobacteriota > Thermoanaerobaculia > UBA5066 > UBA5066 > DAOMFB01. The sequence continues at coordinate 1,262 of JBLMYG010000368.1, read as the reverse complement.
GGAGTGCCGCTACGCGACGGAGGAGATAGACGGCGTCGGTCTCCCGGCTGCCTCCGAGCCGGTCCAACCAGCCCTTCGGACCGAGCTCCACCTCGTCGAGGCCGGGTGTCTCCGCATAGTGGGAGAGGAGAGGGAGGAGGTCCTCGAGGGCCTTTGCCCGCTCGAAGTTCTTCCAGTCGATCCGGAGGCGGTCTCCCCAGCGCTGCGCGAGCCAGAGGGCCGTCGGATAGTAGAAGGGGTAGAAGGTGTCGGTCCCGGCGATGCCGGTGTCGGCCAGTTCTCTCCGGAATCGGCGGAGGTCGGTGCGGCGTCCGAAGCCGGCCAGGAGCCGCCGGACGTCGGCCAGAAGCGGGGCGCCATCGGGAAACGCCTCGAGGAAGCAGAGCGCCTCGTGGAGGCGCTCGACCTCCTTCGCCGACCCGAGGGAGAGCCGCGCGAGGGGCGCGAGGAGAGAGCGCTTCTTCCGGGCCATGCCGGGCCCATACTCCGGCCGCATCGCCTCGAGCTCGCGAAGGAGCGCCGCCGGAGCCGCTGTCGTCCTTCTCTTCATGCGGTGCTGACGCGGCGCGACAGTATCATCGCGGCCTCGGCGTCCGCCCAGGCCAGCTCCGTCTCGAGGAGCGCCCGCCGTCGGCGACGGGCTGCGATCGTGCCCGACCCGGCGCCGCGAAGGGCCTCGGCGACGAGGTCGCGCCAGGCGAGGAGAAAGACACGGCGCTCCTCGGGCGGGCGCCGCTCGAGGAGGGCGAGGCGGGCGAGCGCCGGGTCCTTCACCCGGGGGAGTGACGCCGGCTCGTCGAGCCAGGTCCGGAGCTCCCTCATCCCCGCGGCGGTGATCCGGTACTCGCGGCGCGCCGGCCCCTTCGCCGAGGGGCGCCGCCGCGCCGCGACGAAGCCGGCGCGCCGGAGCCGACGGAGAGCGGGGTAGATCTGCGCGAGCTCGGCATGCCATCCGAAGGCCGGCTCGGCCTCGAGCCTCGCCTTCAGGTCCCAGCCGGTCGCCGGCGTGCGGGAGAGGAGCCCGAGGAGCACGTGGTGGAGCGACACGAGCGAAGTATATAAGAATCTACATACCGCCGTGGAAAAGCCACCTGGAAGGCTGTGGAAAAGGAGCGGGGCGGTAGCAATCCGCAGAAGGGAAGAGGGCGGAAAAAAATAAGGGGGCTGGCCCAGCCCCCGTTTCCCGGAAATACCTTGAATTGAATAGGTTGGGCTTACTTCTTGCCCTTCTTGGTCCCCTTCTTCGTGGCCTTCTTGGTGGC
>JBLMYG010000367.1:0-3890 GCA_050258155.1 Acidithiobacillales bacterium | reverse complement strand
CCTTCATCCGAAGGACGAGGCCGAGACGGCGGTCCTGCAGGGCGTGCGTCAGCTCGTGCGTCAGGAGTGCCTGCTCGAGGAGGCGGTCGGCCATGGGACCGAAGCCGGCCGCGGAGCGGGCAGCCTCGTCCGACCGCTCGGGGACGACGAAGAACTTCTTCTCGTCGGGGTCGTAGAACGCCGCGACCTGGTGCGCGTAGAGCCGGAGCATCCGGCCCTTCAGGTCCTTCTCGGGCGGGACGAGTCCGAGGGCGACCAGCGAGGCTGCATAGCGGTCGAAGGAGACCGGGAGATCCTCGGCGAGCTTCCTCCCGAGGATCCGCGTCAGCTCCTTCTCGGGAAGGACGGCGGAGGCGACCGCCCCCCGGAAGGGGACGCCGCGGACCTTCTCGACGAGCTTCTGCGCTTCCGCGACGGCCTCCGGAAGGCGCTCGGCGAGACCTTTGTCGGCCGTGCACGGTCGCGCGACCACGGCAGCGGCGGCGAAGAGAACGAAAGAAAACCCCGCCAGACGGCGGGCGGCGGGTGGACGGCCCGAGGCGGCCTCGCGTATCATGCGCCGGCCTCTGGAAAGCCTCGGGGAGGTGAACATCGGGGCGAGGAGCTTAGCAGGGCGCCGCGCCGCGTCGGCCGGGCACCTGCCGTCCCCGCCCGACGGCCGATGAACGAGACCGCGACGCCGCCGATCGTCCTGTGGCTGTCCAGCCGCTACGAAAGCATCGAGCTGGCGGAGGCTTTGCTCGACCATGTCTGCAAGGATCGGGACCTGTCAGGGGAGGCCGAGCACTGGGTCGGAATGGCCCTGCGCGAGGCCCTCGCGAACGCCATCAAGCACGGGAACCGACAGGAGCCGGGGAAACGGGTGCTCGTGACGCTCGGCTGCAAGGAGAAGACGCTCGAGATCGAGGTCGGGGACGAGGGCGCGGGCTTCTCTCCCGAGGAGGTCGCCGACCCCCTCGCGGCCGAGAACCAGATGAAGACGTCGGGCCGCGGGATCTTCTACATGAGAACTTTCATGGACGAGGTCGTCTTCTCCCGCGGTGAGGTCGGCGGAACGCTCCTCACGCTGAGAAAGAAACTCGGAACGACATCCACGACGAAGGGAGCCGAAGCCCATGGCCAAGACCGTCACAACGCGTGACTCCGGCGACATCAAGATCATCGAGCTTCACGGGAAGATCACGATCGGCTCGGGAGATCTCCAGATGCGCGAGGGGATCCACGCCGCCCTCGCGTCGGGCGTGAAGAAGATCATCATCGACATGAAGGATGTCAGCACGATCGACTCGTCCGGCGTCGGCGAGCTCGTTGGCTGCTACACGACGGCGACGCACCGCGGGGCGAAGCTGAAGCTGATGTCCCTGCCGCCGAAGATCAGCGACGTCCTCACGGTCACGCAGCTGATCACCGTCTTCGACGTCTTCTCGGACGAGAAGGAAGCGGTCGCCAGCTTCGCCTGATCCCGCAGGGCCGGGCGGCGGACGCGCCGCGCCCGCCGCGGGTCCCCGACCCCCATGCCCGCCTCCGACGCCCGGCTCGAGACTCTCCTCGCGGGGGTGCGTGAGGCGGTGGACGCCCGCCTCCCGCTGCTGCTCGCGGGCCTCGAGCCCGACCCGCTCGATCCTCTTCCCGCCGCGGTGCGGGAGGCGCTCCTCTCGCCCGGCAAGCGCCTCCGCCCGGCTCTCGTCTTCCTCTCCGGCGAGCTCTTCGGCGCTCCGCGGGGGCGTCTCCTCGACCCCGCCTGCACCCTCGAGATGGTGCATGCCGCGTCCCTCGCGCTGGACGACCTTCCCTGCATGGACGACGCCACGACCCGCCGGGGCCGTCCGGCCCTGCACGTCGGGCACGGCGAGGATCTCGCCATCCTGGCGGCCGTGACGCTCCTTTCCCGTGCCTTCGGCGTCCTGGCCGAGTCGGCGCTCTCGGGCAGGGGCGTCGCGGCCTCCGCCGCGCTCGACCTGATGGCGCGCCTTTCGGACGCCTCGGGCCTGGCCGGCCTCGCTTCGGGGCAGGCGCTCGATCTCCGGACCCCGGAGAGCGCCGCGACGTTCGAGCGGCTCGAGACGATTCACGCGAGGAAAACGGGAGCGCTCTTCGTCGCCTCGGCGGAGTTTGGCGCCGTGCTCGGCGGCGCGCGGGAGCGCGAGCTCGCGGCCGTCCGGTCGTACGCGAAGAATGTCGGTCTCGCCTTTCAGATCGTGGACGACCTTCTCGAGAGCGAGCCGTCCGCCCGGATGGGGAAGGAGTCGCGGCGCCCCCCGACACCCACCTTCGCCCGGCACGTCGGCGCCGAGGGGGCACGCCGGCTCGTCGGGGAGCTGACCGACCACGCCGTCGAAGCGGTGGCCCTGTTCGGGAAGAAGGGCGAGTTGCTCCGGCAGTTCGCCCTGGCCCTCCGCGACCGGACGAGCTGAAGGCTTCCAGGTAGAGACGCATGTGCGGCGCTTCTCCCTTCAGCCTCCAATGGCGGAAAGACTCTGCTCCGGAAACCCAAGAGATCCTTTTCTGATATGTGGCGGCTGCAGTAGCAGCCGCCGATCTCGGGAAACGTGCTCTCGGCGGACCGGTGTCAAGGGCGCGCGTCGCGCGCCGCGCAGCGGTCGCCGACCCTTGACACCGGTCCGCCGAGGGCTACGGGCTCAAATGGGCAGTAGGGTAAGGTCGGCGGTGGCATGAGCAAGGACGAAGCTCCCCCTCGCGAGGGAGCAGAAGAATCTTCGGAGTCTTCTCTTTCCTTCGAGGCGGCGCGGGAGAGGCTGCGCGCCCGCGGCTACCTCGATCGCGGCGTCGAGGGGGCGGTTCTGAGGGGGGCGCTGGCGACCCGGACGAAGGCCAGGAGCCTCCTCTTCGGGGCGGCCGTCGGGGTGCTCTTCCTCGCCCTCGCCCTGGCCCTCGTGGAGACGGTGGTGAACACGGCCGCCGCCGCCCTCTCGCCGCGCGACGCGGTCGTTCTCTTCCTCTGGATCGGGGCGGGCTCGGTCGCGGTGGCCGCGGTCGTCGTGCTTCTCCTCGTCGGCGCCGCCCTGCTCCGCGTCCGGGGACGGAGCGACCCCGATGCCGTCGCCACGGAGATCGCCGCGGCTTTCGGGGTCGTCGCGGGGATCGGCGCGGCGGCGGCGGCCGTCCCGCCGCTTCGCTCGGCCGGCCCCGGCGCTGCTGCGGCGGTCCTCATCGCGCTCGGCCTCGCCGTGCTCGTCGCCGTCCGGGCGGCCCGGGGAGTGACTCTGGCCGCCCTCGTGGCATCGGGGCGTGCGGTCCTCGGAAGCCCCCGGCGTCTCCGGCAGGCCGGGCTCCTCGTCGCGCTGGCCGCGCTCGTCGCAGGAGCCTTCTTCTGGGCGGGCCGGCGCGAGCCGGCCCCCCCCGAGCCCCTCGTCGTCGAGGCGAACACTCGGCGCGCCGTCGTCGTCGGCGTGGACGGCTGGTCGGATCGTTACCTCGGCGAGGGGGTGAAGTACGCAGAGACAATCGGCACGGCGGGCGCCCGCTATGTCAAGGAGGAGCGCGACCCGGCCGCCTTCTGGACGACCGTGGCGACGGCGGAAAGCGCGGGGCGGCACGGCGTCGGAGCCCTCGACCTCGTCCGGATCGCGGGGGTGGACGCGCCGTTCCGGCCGATCGGGATCTCGGCCTTCTTCCTCGGCAGGGTCCTCCCCGCGCTCGGCGCGGCGCGGCGCGAGTCGGTGACGGCAGCCGCGAGGCGCGTCCCGGCAGTCTGGGAGATCGCCCGGCGGGCCGGGATCGGTTCGCTCGTCGTCAACTGGTGGACGACGTACCCGGCCGGCGACGGGGGCGGGACGGTCCTCTCGAACCATCTCTTCTTCGCAGCGCGCTCCGGAGCTTCGCTCGTCGGGGAGGGATGGCCTCCCGAGGCGGTCTCGCGCGCTGCGGCG
>JBLMYG010000366.1:0-3651 GCA_050258155.1 Acidithiobacillales bacterium | reverse complement strand
TCGTCGTCGACGGCTTTCGCCGAGATCTCGTGAACGCCGTTGGCCAGGCGCGTCGAGTCGACGTTCAGGATGAAGCCGGAGGCGATGGCGTCCGGGTCGTCGGGATACGCCGCGAAGATGTCGGGCCTCGGGATGCCGGTGAAGGCCTGCCGCTCGATGAGGCCGTCGACATAGATGTCGATGTGGTCGACGTGGCTGGCGTCCAGCGCCCAACCGACGACGGGCAGGACGCCGCTCGGGTTCGCGGCGCTGCTCTCGAGCGGGTAGTCGAGGTCGCCGAACGGCGGCTGGTTGATCGTGTTGTCGATGAGGATCGCCCGCGAGGGCAGGAAGTAGCAGCAGCCGGTGACGTCCGTGACGCGGATGTAAACGACGTGGGCGCCGTCCGAGTAGCTCGACGCCTTGAAGGAAGCTTCGAATCCGGGGTGATCGGCGGCTGTCCCGAGGTACGACGGGAAGGCCTGCATGATGTCGGGGCGCGGCAGCGACAGCTTGACCCCGCCCGGCGACGTGACACGGTTCGCCTCGTCCATGCCATCGACGTAGACGTCGATCTGCGACATCTGGTTTCCGTTCAGGGCGAAGCCGACGAGCCGGACGTATCCGGACACGGTCGCTCCATCCACCGGCAGCTCGATGGACCCGGCGAGAGCCGAAGGGCACGCCGCCGCGGTGCACGACACGGCGGCCGGAGCCGCCGTCACGACGGCCGGCGCCCGGGAAACCGCCTCATGCCGAAGTGCCGGCGTCTCGCCGCTCGGGGGGGCCGCCAGCGCGAGCGCCGGCACCATGACGATTAGGGTCAGGAGGGCCTTCCACATGATCAGTCTCCTCCCTGAGTTGCCGGGTCCGGAACACATCCTGAGACCACGGGTCCCTGTCTGAAACGGGCGGATTACAGCGCAGGTAGTTTATCCAATCCCGGAAAGAACTGTCAAACCATGCCTTATATCGGGTGGAATCCAGCCGAGGCGGTCCTTCTGCGCGGGAGCGGAGTGAGACCGAGCGGCCGATGTCTCCGGGGGTGGAGCAGGCCTGCCTGGGCTACCATCGCCGCGTGGCCCGTCGCCCGCGGCTCATCCGGTTCGGTGTGTCGATCGGCCTCGCCGTCCTTCTCCTCTGGCTGTTTCTCCGTAACCTCGATTTCGCCGCGGTGGCCGGAGCCATCCGGGGGGCGCGGGTCGGCTGGATCGCCGTGGCGGTCGCCGCCGGGCTGATCGGCACACCGCCGATTCGGTCCTGGCGCTGGGGGCGACTTCTCAAGGGACAGCGGGCCACGCCGCTCCAGCTCAACTCCGCGACCGCCATAGGCTTCGCCGCCTCGACGCTCCTCCCCGCCCGCGCAGGCGAGATCGTCCGCCCGGTCGCGCTCTCCCGGTCGACGGGAATCCCCTTCACCCCCTGTCTCCTCTCCGTCGGCCTCGAGCGGCTCATCGATCTCCTCTCGACGGTCACGCTCTTCGTCGTCTACACGGTCGGCTGGGCGCCCACGGCGCTTGCGGGCCACGAGGCGGCCCGCTTTGCTCTCCTCCGGGAGTCTGCGTTCTTTCTGGGCGCGGCGACGATCGTGGCCATCTCGCTCCTGACGGTCTTCGCGGTCCGGCCCGCTCTGGCGAGGCGTATCTCGGTCCCTCTCCTCCGGCTGTTGCCCGAGAGGCTCGCCCGCCGGCTCGACGGCGTCCTGACGCACCTGCTCGACGGACTCGCCTCTCTCCGCACCGCGCGGGACGCTGCCATCGTGGCGGGACAGTCGGCGATCCTCTGGCTCGTCATCTGCTTTCAGATCTGGGCCACCCTGAGGGCCTTCGATCTGAACTTCCCGTTCCCGGTCACTTTCTTCATCCTCACCTGGGCCGTCATGGGCCTCGCGATTCCGACACCGGGCGGCGTGGGGGGGTACCACGCGGCGACGGCCTATTCCCTTTCCGGCTTCTATGCCGTCCCGAAGGAGACGGCCGCCGCTTTCGCCCTCGTCTCCCATGCCGTTTCCTTCGTTCCCATAACGCTTCTCGGCCTCGGCTTCCTCCTCGCCGGGGGCTTCAGCCTGAAGAGCCTTTCCGCCGAGGAAGCGGAGCCGTCCGCCTGAGCGGATCGGTACCGCCGGGACCGCCCCGAACAGCTCTCCTGCGCCCGCCGGGGCCGGAAACCCGGCCTGAGACGACGGCATCGGACTCTTCGCCAGAGCGCGGCGTAATCCTTATGCGATGCGTAAGAACTCCGTTCAAGCGGTCGCCCGAAACTGCCCGGAACATGGCCCGCCGGGCGGCACAGGGAGCTTCGTAGGTCATCCTCATCATTTACTCGCCGAGAGGCCGGGAGTCATTCTTGTCAATCAGGAAACAGCCCGTCGGCCCGACGCCGGGGGGAGAACTTTTCCGGAAAAAGGAGGACGCACATGGCCACCGTGACCGAAACCGCCGCTCCGGCCGCAAAGCCGGGGACTGCGCCGACGTCGACGCTCAAGAAGGTCCTATTCGAGAAGATCAAGGAGCACCGCCCCAGGACGCAGAAGCTCGTGAAGGAGTTCGGGGACGTCAAGATCGGGGAGGTGACGATCGCCCAGGCGATCGGCGGCGCCCGCGGGATTCGCAGCCTCGTCACCGACATTTCGTACCTCGACCCGTTCGAGGGAATCCGCTTCCGGGGCAAGACGATCCCGGAGACCCTCGCCGCCCTCCCCAAGGTCCCCGGCTCCGATTACCCGTTCGTGGAGGCGCACTGGTGGTTCCTCCTGACGGGCGAAGTCCCGACGATGGCGCAGACCCTCGAGGTCGTCGAGGACTTCAAGGCGCGCCGCGGAGTCCCGCAGTACGTGATCGACGTCCTGCGCGCCCTGCCGCGCGACACCCACCCGATGACGATGTTCTCGGCGGCGATCCTGGCGATGCAGCGCGAGTCCGTGTATGTCAAGCGTTACAACGAGGGGATGAAGAAGGACGAGTACTGGGATCCGACCTACGAGGATTCGACGAACCTTCTGGCCAAGCTCCCCTCCATCGCGGCTTACATCTACCGGATGAAGTTCAAGGCCGACACGCACATTCACGCCAACAAGGACCTTGATTTCGGCGGCAACTTCGCCCATCAGATGGGGATCGGAAAGCCGTACGACGACGTGGCACGGATGTACTTCATCCTGCACTCCGACCACGAGTCGGGGAACGTCTCGGCGCACACGACGCACCTCGTCGCGTCGGCGCTCTCGGACGCCTACTACTCCCTCTCCGCCGGCATCAACGGCCTCGCGGGCCCGCTCCACGGCCTGGCAAACCAGGAAGTGCTCCGCTGGATGATGAATTTCCAGAAGAAGCTCGGAGGGGCCGAGCCGACGAAGGAGCTCGTCGAGAAGGCCCTCTGGGACACGCTCAACGCCGGACAGGTGGTCCCCGGCTACGGGCACGCCGTCCTGCGCAAGACGGACCCGCGCTACATCGCTCAGCGCGAGTTCTGCCACAAGAACCTCCCCGACTACCCGCTCTTCAAGGTCATCGACATGGTCTTCCAGGTCGCCCCGGACGTGCTGACCAAGCACGGGAAGGCGAAGAACCCGTGGCCGAACGTGGATGCGCAGTCGGGCGTCATCCAGTGGTACTACGGGCTCACCGAGTGGGATTTCTACACGGTGCTGTTCGGGATCGGACGGGCCATCGG
>JBLMYG010000365.1:0-7016 GCA_050258155.1 Acidithiobacillales bacterium | reverse complement strand
GAGCCCGGCACGGGACCCCGGCGGCGCCTCGGCTCTCGCATCGTGGGGGAGCAGATCCTCGTCCTCGACCGTCCCCTGACCGGATCGGTCCGGCTCGAACTCGGGGTGGAGAGGCCGCGTTCGTGACCGGGCGCGGGCCTCTCCTCCGGAGAGGAGGCGTCCGGCTCGGGGCCTCGCTCGCCCCGCTCGTTCTGCTGGCCGCCGCCACGCTGGCGGCCGGGGCGACCCGGATGGCCACGACGGGGTCGGCACGGGACTTCCTCGCTGGCGACGCGAACGGCACGGCCGTCACGGCCGACGGCCGGCTCACTCTCGGGATCCCGCTTCGCCCGAAGGAGTGGCCCGAGAACGCGGCCGATGCGGTCGTCTTCGGCGCGGCGTCCGACGCGGAGGGGCGAATCTACGTGGCGACCGGGGGCGGGCTCGGCCGGCTCTTCGTCTCGGACCCTTCCGGGAAGGTCCGCCTCCTCTTCACGGCGCCCGAGCCGAACCTGACGGCCGTCACCGTGGGGCCGGACGGGACGGTCGTCTGCGCCTCCTCGCCGGACGGGAAGCTCTACCGGGTCGATCCGAGTGCGAAGAGCCCGACCGGAGCCGGGACCGAGTGGGGAAGTCTGCAGGAAGCAGCCATCTGGGCGCTCGCTTTCGCCCGGGACGGGACCCTGTACGTCGGAACGGGAAGCAAGGGGCGGATCTGGCGCCGAACTCCTGCAGGGAAGCTTGAGATGTTCGAGGACGTCGACGACGTCCACGTCCGTTCCCTCGCGGTCGGGCCGGACGGGACGCTCTATGCCGGCACGTCGGACCGTGGCCTCGTCCTGGCGATCTCTGGAGACGGGAGGAAACGCACGCTCTACGACTCGTCCCGCCCGGAGGTGACCGGCCTCGTCGCGGAAGCGGGCGGGACGGTTTACGCCGCCGCGTCGAGCGCCGAGGCCGCGGCGCCGCGGGGGGCTCCGATCGAAGTCCATGTCGGCCGCTCCGGACCGACGCCGACCCCCACGCCGACGCCGGCGCCGTCGGGCGAGGAAGAGGCGCCGCGCGGGGCGGTTTCCATTTCGGCCCGGACCTCGCACGTGGCGCCTCCCCCCCTGCCACGGGGGACCGGAGGCAGCGGCGAGATCGTCGTGATTCATCCGGACGGGTTCGTGGAGCCGGCCTGGACGTTCCCGGAGGAGGCGGTCTTCTCGCTCCGGGGCGGCCGCGATGGCGAGCTCGTCGTGACGACCGGCCCGCGCGGCCGCGTCTACCTCCTCAGGGACCGCCGGCTCCGGCTCGTCGCCCAGACGGGAGAGCACGTGGCCGTGGCGGCGCCGCCGATCGGAAAGAGCCTCGGCGTCGTCACGATGGGGGCGCCCGGGGTCTTCCGGCCGTCAGCGACCGCCGCCGCCGGCACCTTCACGTCGGCCGTACGGGACGCGGCGCGCCTTTCCACCTTCGGACGGCTCCGGTTCGAAGGGACCGTGCCCGACGGAGGCACCGTCGCGTTCGAGGTCCGCTCCGGAAACTCCGGCAATCCCGACACGACCTGGTCCGCATGGTCGCCGGTCGCCGCGAACGGCTCCGCGAAGGTTCCGGCCGCCCGGTTCTTCCAGTGGAAGGCGACGCTCTCGCCCGGCCGGTCCGGCGCCGCCCCGGTGGTCGAGCAGGTCGAGTTCTCGTACGCGGAGCGGAATGCCCGGCCCGTCCTCGAGAACGTGACGGTGCTCGAGCCGGGGGCCGTCCTCGCGCGAGGAGGCTCTTCCGGCTCGAGCGTGCTCACCGTGACGAACCCCGACGAGAGCGGCATCTATGCGGGCCTCGAGGCGCCCCGGGAGCCGTCGGTCGCCGAGCCGGGAGGCCGGCACCTCTTCCGGAAAGGGTTCCGCACCGTCGTCTGGAGAGGCATCGACCCGAACGGCGACCCGCTCCGATACGACCTCGAGGCGACGCGCGAGGGGACCGGAATCTGGTTCCCGATCCGGAAGGATCTCGACGAGCCCTGGTGCTCTTTCGATTCGACCGCGCTCCCTGACGGTCGGTACCGCTTTCGCGTGACGGCGACCGACCGCCCCGGCAACCCCGAGGCGGACGCCCTCACGGCGACCGAGGAGACAGACCTCGTTCTGATCGACAACACGCCCCCCGTCCTGAAGGTCGAGTCGGCGAGGACGGTGGGGAAGGAGATCGAGGTCCGCGTCCTGGCGACGGACGCGCTCTCGCCGGTGACGAAGGCGGAGGGGGCCGTGAACGCCGACCGCTGGAGGCTGCTGGCCGCGGAGGAGGGGGTTGCTGACTCGCGGACCGAGCGCTTCCTCTTCCGGACGGAGAGGCCCGAGAAGGCTGCCTTCCTCTCCGTGCGGGTGCTGGACGCCTCGGGCAACTGGGCGGCCGTCGCTGCCGAATACCCGAAGGACTTCCGGTGACCTCCCGCCGGCTCGCCGCGGCGGCGCTGGCCGTCGTCGCCCTTTCGGCCTGCGGCCAGAAGGGGAAGCGCGCGGAGAGCGTCATCTACCGGCGGCTGGAAGGCGAGCCGAAGACGCTGAACCCCCTTCTCGCCACGACCGATCCGGAGAACGTCGTCCTCGCCCTCCTTCTCCGGAACCTCCTCGAGTACGACGAGAAGCTGGAGCTGATCCCCGGCCTGGCCGAGAGCGTCAGCGTCTCGCCCGACAGGCGGACGTACACGGTGCGCCTGGCTCCGGGGCTCCGGTGGGAGAACGGCCGGCCGGTGACCTCGGAGGACGTGACCTGCACGATCCGAACGCTGGTCGACCCGAAGACGCCGGCGCTTTCGCGGAAGAGCTACTGGGACGGTTTCGAGCGGGTCGACGTGATCGACGGAAGGACGGCGCGGGTCGTCTTCCGGGAGCCGTACGCCGGGCGCCTCCAGGCCTTCAATCTGCCGCTCCTCCCGGCGGCCGAATACGAAAGGACCGACGTCAACACGAACCCCCGGAACCGGATGCCGCTGTCCAACGGGCCCTATCGCCTGGAGCGGTGGGAGCCGGGCCGAACGCTGGAGCTGGTCCGGAACACGCAGCTCGTCGGCGAGAAGCCGGGGCCGGAGCGGATCGTCTTCCGCGTGGTGCCGGAGAACGCCGCGGCCTTCCAGGCGCTCCTTTCGGGAGAGCTGCACGAGATGCGCGTGACGTACGAGCAGAAGGCGCGTCTCGAAAGGGACGCCGCGGCCCCGGCACGCCCCCTCCTCTTCGACGAGCTCGGCTACTCGTACATCGGCTGGCGGAACGACGACCCGCTCTTCTCGTCGCCGAAGGTCCGGCGCGCCCTGACGATGCTGATCGACCGCGAAGGGATCGCCCGGACCCTTTATGGCGGCCTCGCGACTCCCGCGTCCGGCCCGATCCCGCCGGGGCTCTGGCCCTACGACCCGACGATCGCGCCCTGGCCGTACGACCCGAAGGGGGCCGCGGCGCTTCTCGACGAGGCCGGCTTCCGCAAGGGCCCGGACGGCATCCGGAGGCGGGGAAGCGAGCGCTTCGCGTTCACGCTCCTCCTCGGTGCGGGAAGCGAGATCCAGCGACAGATCACGGAAGTGATCCAGCAGTCCTATCGGGCCGCGGGAATCGAGATGTCGATCCGCCCGATGGAGTGGGCCGCGTTCGCCTCGAAAGTGGACGCGGGGGACTTCGACGCCGCGATCCTGGCCTACAGCCTCGACCCGAATCCCGACCTTTCGGTCTACTGGCACTCGAGCCAGAAAGCCCCGAAAGGGTGGAACACGGTGGGCTATTCCGATCCGAAGGCCGACGCCCTGATGGACCGGCTGCGGACGACCTTCGACCGCACGGAGGCCCGACGGCTCTACTCGGAGCTGCTCCGGATCATCCACGAGGACGAGCCGGTCACTTTCCTTCATACCGTGAAGACGCGGTGGGGGCTCTCGAAGAAGCTGACGAACGTCCGGACGTCACCGATCGGGCTCTTCCTCTTCTGGCCGGGCGGATCGGCCTGGCGTCTCGGATCCGGCATCGCCCCGCTCTGAGCGGGACGCCGGGCCACGTAACATCTCCGCATGCTCGCTTTCGCGCTGCGGCGCCTTCTGGCGGCGCTCGCGACCTTCGTCGGCGTCCTCACGCTCGTCTTCGTCCTTCTCGCTGCGGCCCCCGGCGACCCCGCCGTCCTCGCGGCGAGGAGCTCGGGCGGGAGGCCTCCGTCACCGGAGGCCGTGGAGGCCTTCCGCCGCCTCCACGGACTCGATCGGCCGCTCGCCGTTCAGTACGTGTCGTGGCTCGGGCGCGCAATCCGCCTCGACCTGGGACGTTCGTTCCAGGACGGCCGCGACGTCCGCGAGCGCCTCGCCTCGGTTCTCCCCCCCACGCTCCTGCTGAACGGCTCGGCCCTTCTTCTGGCCGTCCTCCTCGCGGTCCCGACCGGCGTCGTGGCCGCGAAGAGGCCGGACCGGCGGTTCGACCGGTGGAGCGGGGCCCTCTTCGACCTTCTCTTCGCTACACCCTCGTTCGTCCTCGGCCTCCTCCTCCTGATGATCTTCTCGGCCCGGCTCCACCTGACCCCTCTCTTCGCCGACCCCGACCTCGGCCTTCGCGGAATCGTCCTTCCCGTGGCGACCCTGGGCCTGGGTGCCGTCGCCCTTCTCTCGCGCTTCGTCCGGACGTGCGTCCGCGCGGCCCTCGACGATCCGGCGGCTCTCGCCGCACGCGCACGGGGGGAGAGCGAGCGGGAGGCCGTCCGGCGGGCACTCCGGCGCTCGGCGGGCGCCTTCTCCGCCCTCGCTGCCGTCCTCGTCCCGTCGCTCGTGACAGGCTCGGTCCTGGTCGAGCGGCTTTACTCCTGGCCGGGGGCCGGCCGGCTCCTCGCCGACGCCGTCTTCGCGCGGGACGTCCCGGTCGTGCTCGGCCTGACGCTCGTCGCGGGATTCGCGGTCGTCCTCGCCAGCGTGGCGGGCGATCTCGTCTCGGCATGGCTCGACCCGCGGGTCCGGGAGGCCGCCAGCTTCGAGGCGCCGCGCGAGGGCGCTCGGTGACGGGAAGGACGGCCGTCCGTGCGGCGAGAGCCGCGTCGGGCCTGGTCGTGATCGCCCTTCTCGCGCTTCTGGCCCCTCTCGTCGCCCGGTCGCGCCCCTGGGTCGAGAACTCCCGGGGCGAAACGGGGGTGGCGGCCCCCGTTCCGTGGGATCCCGACGCGATCGACCTCGACCACCGCCTCCGTCCTCCGAGCGCCTCCCACTGGCTCGGCACCGACGAGCTGGGACGGGACGTTCTTTCGCGGCTCCTCCATGGAGGCCGGATCTCTGTCGGAGCGGGCCTCCTGGCCTGCGCCATCGCCCTTCTCGCGGGATCTCTTCTGGGCGCCCTGGCGGGCCTGGCTGGAGGCCGGACCGACCGCCTCGTTCTCTTCGTGATCGAAGTGGTGCAGTCCGTGCCGGCGCTCGTCCTGGTGGCCGCCCTGGCAGCTTTCCTCCCGCCGTCGTTCTTTCTCGCCGCTCTCCTGATCGGCCTGACGGGGTGGACCGACTCGGCACGGATCGTCCGGGCCGAGTCGCGGCGCCTCCGAGGCGCTCCCTTCGTCGAGGCCGCCCGTGCCGCGGGCGCCGCCCCCGCGCGGCTCCTCTTCCGGCACCTTCTGCCCCACGCGCTGCCTCCGGCTCTCGTAACGGCGCCCTACGTCCTCGGGGCCGCCGTCCTCACCGAGGCGGGACTCTCCTTCCTCGGCCTCGGCACGCCGCCTCCCGCGGCCTCGTGGGGGCGCTCTCTTGCCGACGCGAGGGACGTTCTGACGGTCGCGCCCTGGTGCGTCGTCCCGCCCGCCGTCGCCCTGGTCCTCCTGGTTCTCTCTGCGCGCCGCCTCGGCGACGCCCTCGCCGAGCGGTCTAGAATCCGTCCCGCGTGAAGCGCATCGCCGTCTATCCCGGCTCGTTCGATCCGATGACGAACGGGCACGTCGACCTGATCGAGCGCGGCTGTCACATCTTCGACAGGGTTCTCGTGGCCGTCCTCCAGAACCCGGAAAAGGCGCCCCTTTTCGACCTGAACGAACGGATCGGGATGATCCGCACGATCTTCCGTCGCGAGCCGAAGGTCGTCGTCAAAGCCTTCTCGGGCCTGCTCGTCGACTTCGTCAGGCAGGAACGGGCGCACGTGGTCGTCCGGGGACTTCGGGTGGTCTCGGACTTCGAGTACGAGTTCCAGATGGCCCTCATGAACCGGCGTCTCGACCCCGCGGTCGAAACGATCTTCCTGACCCCCAAGGAAGAGCTCTCGTACATTTCGAGCCGGCTCGTCAAGCAGGTGCACGAGCTCGGCGGGGACGTCTCCGGGCTCGTGCCGCCCACCGCCCGCCGCGCCCTGGCGCGAAAGCTTCCGCAGGGCGCGTGACGCCGCGTCAGGCCCCTGCGAACTCCCTGAAGGCACGCGCCACGGGGGACGGAACCCGCACGGCGCGGCCGGCGCGGTCGAGGAAGACGTGGCGCGTCTCCCCCTCGGCGGCGAGCGCGCCCTCCGGGAGGAGGACCTCGTAGAGAAAGCTGCAGCCGCGGCTCTTCATCCCTCCGAAGCGGGTGCGGACCGTGACGACGTCGCCGTAGCGCGCCGACTTCCGGAAGCGTGCGGCCGCCTCGATCACCGAGATGAAGACGCCCTCCGCCTCCATCCGCGCGTAAGGATAGCCCGCCGCCTCGCAGTAGTCGGTCCGGCCCACCTCGAACCAGACGAGGTAGTTCGCGTGGTAGACGACTCCCTGGGCGTCCGTCTCGGCGTAACGGACCTTCACCTTCGATTCGACGGCCGGACCCGCGCGCTCCATCGCGCCTCCTCGCCCTAGACTAGCCGACGTGGCGCTTCGCGCGCTCCTCAACGGTCCTGGTTGGGATCTCGGAAGGCCCTATTTCTTCGAAGGTGAAGAAAGGCGGTTTCAGGCCGATCTGCCGGAACAGATGCCGGATCTTCTTTCGTCGCTCGACGACGTCGCGGGCTCGGGAGATCCGGACCTGATCGCCGTCGGGTTCATTTCCTACGAAGCGGGAGTCTTCCTCGAAGGGTCCACGGAGCTCTTCAGGC
>JBLMYG010000364.1:0-12815 GCA_050258155.1 Acidithiobacillales bacterium | reverse complement strand
ATCCCATGAGAACGTCACGCCGGGCCGGGCGTTAGTGCGCGTCGCCCCGGGCAGCCGTCTGGGCCCGTACGAGGTAGTCGCTTTGCTCGGGGCGGGCGGCATGGGGGAGGTGTGGCGGGCGCGGGACACGCGGCTCGAGCGCGACGTCGCCCTCAAGGTCCTTAAGCCGGGCCTCCTGTCGGACGACGCGGCGCGGCGCCGTTTTCGGAAGGAAGCCCTTGCGCTGGCGAAGCTCAAGCATGCACACGTCGGTTACATCCTCGACGTCGTGAGCGAGGGGGACGTCGACGCGCTCGTCATGGAGCTCGTGGAAGGCGATTCGCTCGTTGACCGGATCGCGCGCGGACCGGTTCCGGAGGACGAGGTTCTCCGGCTGGGGATCCAGCTCGCCGACGGTCTTTCTGCGGCCCACGCGCAGGGGGTCGTTCACTGCGACCTGAAGCCGGGCAACCTGAAGCTCACGCCGGATGGGGAGCTGAAGATCCTCGATTTCGGCCTGGCCAGGCTCCGGGCGCCGCAGGCGGCGCAGGGGCTCACGGCAGCACCCACCGAATCGGTGACGGCGTCGGAAGCCGTGGGGACGCTGCCGTACATGGCGCCCGAGCAGCTTCGCGTCGAGCCGCTGGACGCACGAACCGACGTCTGGGCGGCAGGGGCGGTGCTCTGCGAGCTGGCCACGAGCCGGCGGCCGTTCGAGGAGACGGTCCCGGCCCGGCTCACGGACGCGATCCTCCATTCCGAGCCGTCCGCGTTCTCCATCTCGGGTTCGGGCCTTTCCACGGGCCTCAAAAGCATTCTTCGAAGATGTCTCCAGAAGCTGCCGGGGGACCGGTACCAGTCGGCGGCGGAGCTTTCGGCCGACCTCGCGGCGCTTTCCTCGAAGGCGCAGCCTGCTTCGGCGCCGGCGGACGGTGCAAGGTTGTGGAGCCGCCGCCGGATCGCCCTCGCGGGCGTTTTCCTCATCGTCGGTGTCGTTGTTCTCGCCGCCCTCTGGCGTCCGGCGCTGTTCCCGCGGCAGACGCCCTCGGGCCGTATCGACTCGCTCGCGGTTCTTCCTCTTTCTAACATCTCGAAGAACCCGGAGCAGGAGTACTTCGCCGACGGCATGACGGAGGCGCTGATCGCCGAGCTGTCGAAGATCCGGGCGCTGAAGGTCATCTCGCGCACCTCGGTCATGCAGTACAAGAACGCCAGGAAGCCCCTCTCCGAGATCGCGAAGGCGCTTGGCGTGAAGGGGATCATCGAAGGCTCGGTGATGCGGGACGAGGGAAGCGTCCGGATCACGGTCCAGCTCATCGAGGCCGAATCGGACCGGCACCTCTGGGCCGAGAGCTACACACGCGACCTGAAGAACATTTTCGCGCTCCAGAGCGAGGTGGCTTCGGCGATCGCGCGCGAGGTCCGGGTGGCGGTCACACCTGACGAAGCGAAGCGTCTCGCGGCGGCGCGGCTGGTCGATCCGGAAGCGCACCGGCAGGTTCTCCTCGGCTCGTACGCGATCAATCAGTCGCTGACGCAGTGGGCCGGGATCGAAAAGGGGATCGAGCACTTCCGGAAGGCGATCGAGATCGACCCGACGTTCGCCCTCGCACACGCGCGCCTCGCGTCGGGGATCGGCTGGGAGGGGGGGGCGGGCTACCGGCCTACGACCGAAGCCTGCGTCGAGTCGCGCGCCGAAGCCGAGAAGGCTCTCCAGCTCGACCCGCAGCAGGCGGAGGCCCTCGCGCTGCTCGCCTCGCTTCGGCAGTCCTGCGACTTCGACTGGGCTGGAGCCGAAGCGGACTACCGCCGTGCGGTCGAGCTGTCCCCGGGGTCGGCGGTCGCCCGAAGCGGGCT
Organism: Acidithiobacillales bacterium; assembly: GCA_050258155.1. Classification (GTDB taxonomy): domain Bacteria; phylum Acidobacteriota; class Thermoanaerobaculia; order UBA5066; family UBA5066; genus DAOMFB01. The sequence goes on along the minus strand of JBLMYG010000364.1, from coordinate 10,979 downwards.
GGCGGATCTCCTTGGCGTCCTCGGGCGACACGCCGAGGCCCTCGAACAGATCCTGACCGCCGAACGGCTCGATCCGCTGTCGGAGGAGATCGGCGTCTACCACGGCCAGCAACTCTGGCTCGGCCGGCGTTACGAGGAAGCGGTCCGCCAGCTCCGGAACGTGCTTTCGGTCCACCCCGATTCGGTGTTCGCGAAGTGGGCGCTGGCCAACACTTTGACGAGCATGAAACGGTACGACGAGGCGATCGCGACCCACCTCTCCCGCAAGGTCAGCCGCCCCGATATGAACTTCACCCTGGGGCTCACGTACGGCCTGGCGGGACGGAAGGCCGAGGCGCGAAGGGTCCTGGAGTACCTTCTGGAGAAGCGAAAATCGCAATACCTCCCCCCCACGGAGATAGCCGTCATCTACGGCGGTCTCGGCGAGATGGACAAGGCCTTCAAATGGCTGGAGCGCGCATACGAGGAGAGGGCCTTCCTCATCGACGAGGCCGGCGTCAGCCCGCTCTTCGACGTCTTTCGCGGCGACCCCCGGTTCGACGCTCTCCTCCGGAAGATGAACTATCCGAAGTAGCGCCAGGTGGGTCAGCCTTCGGCCCGCGACAGAGTGGCGAGGAAGCGGAGGGTCTCCTCCACGTCGTGGACGCGGAGGAGGAGCGGATGCGCGCTCGCGGCGCGGGCTGCGACGGCCGCCGCCGCGAGCGACTCGGGGAGCCGGTCGGTCGCCGGCCGCCCCGCAACGGTTCCGAGAAAGGTCTTGCGCGACGCCCCGGCCACGAGGGGAGTCCCGGGCGGGGCGAGGTCGGAGAGGCGGGCCAGAAGCGCGAAGTTCTCGCCGGGCTTCTTCCCGAATCCGAAGCCGGGGTCGAGGAAGATCCTCTCGGGGGAGATTCCGAAAGAGGCCGCACGGGCGCGCGCCCCGGCCAGATCAGACGCCACCTCGCGGATGACGTCCTGGAAGGAAGATTCATCAAAGGTGGTTTGGGGTGTGCCGCGGCAGTGATTGAGCACCAGCGCAGCGTCCCGACGTGCTACCAGCGAAAGCAGATCGTCGGGCGCATGGAGGCCGGTGACGAGGTTGACCACGTCGGCGCCGGCATCCAGCGCGGCACGGGCCACCTCGGCCCGCCTCGTGTCTATCGAGATCGGCAGAGAGGGCCGTTTCATTCGAAGGGAGGAGATGACAGGCAGAACACGGGCGGTCTCCGCATTCGAAGAAATCTCCCGGGCTCCCTCTCCGTAGGTCGTCCCCTTCGGCCTCGTGCTTTCCCCCCCGACGTCCACGATTGCGGCGCCGAGGTCGGCGAAGCGGGCACCCTCTTCGGCCGCCGCTTCGGCGCTCGCGTAGCGACCTCCGTCGGAGAACGAGTCGGGCGTGACGTTCACGATCGCCATCACGCCGGGGCCCGGGCCGGCCGCCAGGACGCGGCCCGACGGGAGGAGAATCCGCCACTCCACGCGGCAATTATCCGGGGCCTCGAAGAAAAAACGGGGCCGCTTGTGCGGCCCCGTTCCGGACGGCCCGCGTGAAGAGAAAGGCTCAGCCCTTCTTCGCCCCCTCTGCGGGCTTGGCGGCCGGCTTTGCCGGCGCCTTCTTGGCAGGGGCCTTCGCGGCGGCCGGCTTCTCGGGAGCGGTGTAGCCACCCGGCGTCGGCTCGATCGGGCCCTGTGCGAATGTCAGCTCGACGCGGCGGTTCTTGGCGCGCCCTGCGGCGGTGGCGTTGTCCGCGACCGGGTTGGCGGGGCCGTATCCGGCGTCCGACAGGCGCGCGGCGTCGATCCCCTCTGACTTCAGGTAGTCGTAGACGCTCCTCGCGCGATCGGCCGAGAGAACCTTGTTCCGCTCGGCGGTGCCCGTCGAGTCGGTGAAGCCTTCGATCCGGACGTTGACCTCGGGAAGCATCAGGAGGACGCCGGAAAGCTTCGCGAGCGACTCGCGGGCCCCCGGCTTCAGCGTCGCCTTGTTCACGTCGAAGAGAACGTCGCCGAGATCCATCACGATGCCGCGGGCGCTCTGGCGGACCGCCATGATCTTCTCGAGGGCACCGTTCAGCCGGGCCGCCAGCGCGTCACGCTCGGCCTTGACCTTGGCCCGGTCGGCCTCGACCTCGGCCTTCTCCTTCTGGACCTGGGCGAGCATGGCCTCGACCTGCTCCTTCTCGGACTTGGTCGTCGCGAGGCCCTTCTCGAGCGCGGCCTTCTCGGCGGCCTTCCTCGCGGCCTCCTCGGCCTGCATCTTCTCGTACTGCTGCCGGATGGTGAGCCGGACCGCCTCGCTGGCGAGCGCAGCAGAGCGCGAGGAGTAGTCGACGACGGTCCGGGTGCTCCCGCCCTTCGTGGCGTTCGTGGCCTGCGCGAGCTGGATCTTCGCCTGATCGAGGTTCTTCTGCGCGTCGGGCCCGAGCTGCATCCCCTCCGCCATCTCCACGACGCGGCGAGCCCGGGTCAGCTCGACCGGCTCACCCCCCGGCGTGAAGTTGAGGCCGGCGATGGAGGGATTGCCCGGCTTGACGAGGGCCTGCGCCCACGGATTGGCGAACCGGCTGAACGTGAAGGGCGTGCTCTTGGCCTCGACCGATTTCGCCGTGCCGGAGGTCAGGACGACGAGCGTCGACGGCTGAACGGTCCCGCTGACCGGCTCCGCCGTCACGATGAGGGCGAACTCCCTCTGGCCGGTCGTGTAGTCCTGGTCGCCCTTGGCCTCGAAGGCGTTGAGCGGGCCGAGGTTCTCGGAGACTCCGTCCTTCGTGACGGCCCAGACCGTGTAGGTCGTGATGTTGCCTGCGAAGAGGATGGCCGGCTGCATCTTCTTGTACCGGATCTCGATGCGGGACTGGTTGTCCTTGTACTCCACCTTGGCATAGACCTCGGCGCCGGACGGCCCGATCGAGCTGACGGTGAACGGCACCTCGATGGTCTTCTTTTCCGGGTAGAGGACAGCCGTGAGCGGGATCTCCGCCGCGGCAGCGACGCCTGCCCCCGCGAGCGCGACCAGGAGGGCAAGCATCCAGAGACTCGTGGTTTTCTTCATAGGGGGTCCTTTCTTTGAGTGGAAGGGTGGGCGAACACCCGATGAGGCTATTGCAAGGCGCGGCGGATACTAGCGCAATTCGGTCTTATCGGGGGAGCGCCCGGTTCCGGCATCCCGGCAGCCGGCGCGGTACGACCAGAGGCGGGGAGCCTCAGGCGGGCTGGGGCATGAGCCTGCCGGGAGCTCCGGCGGTCCCCTCCTCGGGCTTCGTCGTCACGGGGGCGGAGGCCGTCGGGGCGGGGGGCTGCGGCTTTCCGGACGATTTTCGCGGCAGGGTCTTCTCCGTCACCCTTTCGATGATGACGTAGATCTCCTCGCCGTCCAGGGACTCCTTCTCGAGGAGCTGCCGTGCGATCTCCTCGAGCGCGGGGCGGTGATCCAGGACGATCTTCTTTCCGCGGTTGTACGCCGTCGAGACGATGCGGTTCACCTCGGCGTCGATCTTCCGGGCGGTGTCCTCGGAGTAGTCAGGCTGGCGGGCGAAGTCGCGCCCGAGGAAGATCTCCCCCTCGCCGCGGCCGAACGAGAGCGGCCCCATCTCGCTCATCCCCCACTCGCAGACCATCCGGCGTGCTATCCCGGTGGCCTTCTCGAAGTCGTTTGCGGCGCCCGTCGTGATCCTCCCGATGGCGACCTCCTCGGCCAGTCGCCCCCCCATCATGACGGCCAGCTCCGCCTCGATGTACTCCTTCGAGTAGGTGTACTTGTCCTCGAGCGGGAGCTGCTGGGTGACGCCCAGCGCACGCCCGCGCGGGATGATCGTCACCTTGTGGAGGGGATCGGTGTGCTCCTCCATCGCCGCGATGAGGGCGTGGCCCCCCTCGTGGTACGCGGTAATCCTCTTCTCCTCGTCGGACATCACCATGGACCGCCGCTCGGCCCCCATGAGGACCTTGTCCTTGGCGAAGTTGAAGTCCTCCATCGAGACTTTCTTCTTGTCGGCCCGTGCGGCCCCGAGGGCTGCCTCGTTCACGAGGTTCGCGAGATCGGCTCCCGCGAAGCCGGGTGTGCCGCGGGCGATGACCGAGAGGTCGACGTCGTCCGAGATCGGGATGTTCTTCGTGTGGACCTTCAGGATCCCTTCGCGCCCCTTCACGTCCGGCCGGTCGACCACGACGCGGCGGTCGAAGCGCCCCGGCCGGAGAAGCGCCGGGTCGAGGACGTCGGGACGGTTCGTGGCCGCCACGAGGATGACCCCGTCGTTCCCCTCGAAGCCGTCCATCTCCACGAGGAGGGCGTTCAGCGTCTGCTCGCGTTCGTCGTGCCCGCCGCCGAGCCCGGCGCCCCGGTGCCGCCCCACGGCGTCGATCTCGTCGATGAAGATGATGCAGGGAGCGTTTTTCTTCCCCTGCTCGAAGAGGTCGCGGACGCGGCTCGCGCCGACGCCGACGAACATCTCCACGAAGTCCGAGCCGGAGATGGAGAAGAACGGGACGTTCGCCTCGCCGGCCACGGCGCGGGCCAGGAGCGTCTTGCCGGTGCCCGGCGGCCCCATCATCAGGACCCCCTTCGGGATCTTCCCGCCGAGCTTCTGGAACTTCGACGGGTCCTTCAGGAAGTCGATGATCTCGGCCAGCTCCTCCTTGGCCTCCTCGCAGCCGGCGACGTCCTTGAACGTCACCTTCTTCTGGCTGGGGGTCAGGAGCTTCGCGCGCGACTTTCCGAAGGCGAGGGCACGGTTCCCCCCCGTCTGCATCTGCCGCATGATGAAGATCCAGAGGCCGATCAGGAAGAGGATCGGCGCCCACTGGAGGAGCACGACCAGAAATGAGCCCTCCCGGGGTTCCTCGGCCGTGATCTTCACGTTCGCCTTCTGCAGGTCCTTCACGAGGTCGGGGTACGCAGGGGCGTACGTCCGGAGGTTCGGCTCGCGCCCCTCCGGGGTCCCCTTCGTGAAGGCACGGATCTCCTGTCCCCGGATCATGACGCGGTCGATCTCGCCCTTGTTCACCTTTTCCATGAAGTCGGAGAAGCCGACCGTGGTCGCCGTCCCCTTGCCGTAGTCCACGACCTTGAACAGAAGGAGGATGACGACCAGGATCACCATCCAGAGCAGGATGTTCTTGACGGTTGTGTTCACGATGTTCCCTGCTTCGTTATACGCGCGTCGAGCGCCTGCGCCTCAGCTTCTCCGCGACCCGGGATCGCTGGCGTCGAACGGCGCCTCCCCTTCGGTCCGGACCTGAGCGATGAATGGGAGGTTGCCTCCCTCCCCGGTGTACTCCATTCCGTATCCGACGAGGATCCCCTCCTCGGATGGGAACAGGACGTAGTCTACGAGAAGCGGGCACTTCCGCTCCTGGGGGCGATCCACGAGCGCCGCGAACCGGATGGAGCGGGGCGACAGCTCGAGAAGCTGGTTCACGAGGTACGTCTCGGTGACCCCGCTCCGCGTGACGTCCTTGAGAACGATGACGTTGGCGTCCTTCACGTCGAAGGAGGTGATGAAGTTCAGGTTCGTGACCTCCTCGTCCTCCCCCTTCCGGATGACGTCGATGTACTCGCACCGGACGGAGCGCGGAATGGCCCGCGCGAGGTCCGCCACGAAGAAGCCGGCCCCCTTCAGGACGGCGACGAGGACGATCGGACCGCTCTTGTAGTCGAAGGCGACCCGCCGGCCGATGTCGTTGATTCGCCGCGCGATGTCGGCCGCCCCGTACCGTTCGTCGAAGAGAAGCGCCACGATTCGAGTTTATCAGGGGCGTCTCGCGCGTCGGACGAGCCGGACGGCTCCTGCGTCCGCCGAAAGACGGAGTCCGGCGAGGCTCTCGCCGACGTGCGTCTCGCCTGCGAGGAGGCGGCCGACGGTGCGAGCGAGCTGCGCGCGGCCCGGCACGCCGCCCCGCGCCCCCGCCGCACGGACGAGGAGGCGTGAGGCCCCTTCGGGGCCCAGGGCCGAGATCAGGGCGCGGGGCCACGGCCCCTCGATCGGAATCGCCGCCCCGGCGAGCGCGGCGTCCACGGTCCGGTCGAGGGCGTCGAGGCGCCGCGACCAGGCGGCGCCTGCGCGGGCGAGGCGGGCCGTGGCCCCCGGCCAGGCGGCCTCGAGCGCGGGGAGCTGCCGGCGCCGGATCCGGTTCCTGAGGAGCTTCTCGTTCGAGTTCGTCTCGTCCTCCCGCCACGGGACGGAGCGTGAGGCGAGAAATCCGCGCAGCTCGGCGCGGGAGAAGGGGAGGAGCGGACGGACGACGCCGTCGCTGCGCCGCTCGCGGATCCCCCCACGGTTTCGCCCTGCGTGCCGGTGCAGGTTCAGGAGGACAGTCTCGGCCTGGTCGTCGAGCGTGTGACCCGTGGCCACGAGCGACCTCGCACCGGTCTCCGCGGCCAGCGCGAGGAGCGCCTCGTACCGAAGACGACGCGCCGCCGCCTCGAGGCTCTCCCCCTTCCTCCGGCTGGCCGGCACGTCCACGCGCTTCAATGCGAACCGGACTCCCAGAGACGCGGCGAGATCTGCGACAAAGAGCGCGTCTTCCTGGCCGGCCTTTCCCCGAAGCCCGTGGACCACGTGGCAGGCGATCAGATTCAACGAGTGGGGGAGACCGGGGGACCGATTCTTCGAAAGGGAATACAAGAGAAGAAGAGCCGTCGAGTCCCCACCTCCTGAACAGGCAACGACGATCCGCTCGGCCCCTTCGAGGAGCCGCGAGGTTTCGAGGTGGTGGGTGAAACGCTCCAGAAGATCCGACATCGATGCTCTTCGCGTGGAGGGGTACAGGGGAACCCGGCGACCGGGTTCCCCTGTCCATCATGCCGCGAAAAAGGGCTGGCACGCGCTGCTGAGTTTGGGAGAAGCCATCCGGCGGAAGCCGGTTCGCAGCTTGGAACTGGTGGCGGTGGGCGGATTCGAACCGCCGACACAGGGCTTATGAGACCCCTGCAACTACCACTGTGCTACACCGCCGGGATGCGCTCGCCGGAGCCGTGCGGGGGCGCAGATCCTAGCATTATGATCTTCCGGTGGCGCTCCCCGGCGAGGACATCGCCCCCCCCAACATGGGAACCTGCTCCCGATGCGGGGAGGAGGTCGAGGCGAGGTTTCTCCAGCGCTGCCCTTGGTGCTTCAGGGACTTCTGCCGGAACTGCCGCTTCCCTGGCGGCGTGGTCGGCTATTGCAGTCGGGTCTGCGCCGAGGCGATGTTCTACGGGGGCGACAGTGAGGACGGCGGCGAGGAGGAATGAGCAGGAAGCGCCGGCCGGTCACCGCGACTCACGATCGATGATCCTCTCGATGGCGCGCCGGCAGACAGGGCAGAAGCCGACCTTGTCGCGCGTGAACATGATGCAGTCGGCGGAAGGCCTGTAGAGCCCTTTCGCCTCGTACGAGGCTCCCTCGAACGCGCCGACCTTCCCGGCGGCCGGACTTCCCGAAAGGAGCTTCGTGTCGGCCGCCTGCTCCCTTCGAAACAGCTCGTCGAACGCTTCCGGCGGCGCGCCCTCCGCCACCAGCTTCTTCCGCACGGCCTGGAAGGCCTTGCTCTCAACCTCGAACTCCGCCTTCGGCCAGGGTGTCGGAAGAGGCGTGCCGGGCGTGACGAGGACGGCCCACTTGAGCCGGGCCGGGTCCTTGAGGGCCGTCACGTTCGGTTCCCAGGGCTCGGGGCGGCCTTCGACCCCCGTCTCGTACGCCACGTCGGACGTGTAGTACTCGTCGGCGAGGCCGGCGAAATGGTGGCCGAACTCGTGGACGAAGACGTACTCGGCCCATGCCGTCCCCGCTGCGGCGGTCGCCTGGTCGCCGAAAATCCCGCCGCCGCCGTACCGCGAATCGTTGACGAGAATCTCCACGGCGTCGTACGGCGCGACCGAGGCCGTGTTGCGGAGCGCTCGGTCGTCGTACGTGAGCACGTAGCGCTCCGAGCCGAAGATGCCGTACTGGGCGGAGAGGGGAGTCCGCCGGAAGATCTTCGAGAAGGGGCGGAAGACGCCGCTCTGTTCCGAAGGGAGGTGGAGGAGCCGGACGTTGAAATCGCTCTTCCTCGACTTGAAGGGCTCGTAGGTGCCGAAAAGGAGGCCGACGAGGCGCTTCGCGTCCGCGACGAACTTTCCCTCCTCGGCCGACGTGTACCCCTCTCCGATGACGAGAAGGTCCACCTTCGTCTCCGGCGGGCCGTTCACGAAAAGAGGGATCACCTTCCCGGCCGCCGGAGTCGGCGCGGAGTTCGTCGTCCAGGCCGCCGGATCGACGAGAGCGGTCCAGACCTCTCGAAAGAGGTTCTCCGGGTCGCGCCGGGCGAGGCCCAGCTGCACCGGCCCTCTGGGCCAGGGGAAGCGGACCGATTCGCCGAACGTCCGGGCCGTCTTCTTCGCTTCGGGAGTCGACTCCCACTCGGCGTACACGGAGGAATATCCGCGGGAGAAAAGGACGCGGCCCGTCCCCGGGTCGCGGACCTCGAACCGGTACGTGCCGAGGTTGAGGTCGTCGACGAGGTTCTTCCGGCTCCCCGCCCAGGGTCCGTCGTCCACGGCCTTCTCGACGGCAAGGACCTCTCCCTGCGGACCGCCGGAGTGCCAGAGGTCGACCCGCATCGTCCGGTCGGTGAACGCGGCGTCGTACGGCAATGGAGCAGGAGTGGCGGAAACTGCCAGGAGGGAGAGGGCGGACAGGAACGTCAGAATCGTTCGATTCGGGATCATGGGAGGATTATGTTCCTTGAGGAGGAGCCGCCGCTTCGCGGCGGCCGGGAGATTCTCTGAGAAGGTGAATAGGACGAAACCGGAAGCTTCGAGCCGCTGATGCGGGCTTTCCTCGCAGTCGCCGTCGAGGGCGAGGAGACGCTCGCTCGGCTCAAGGCGCTGCTGGCGCAGCTCCGCGAGGTCCGCGGGCTGCGCGCCGTTCCGGCGCATCAGCTCCACTTCACGCTGAGGTTCTTCGACGATCTGCCAGACGCGAAGGTCGCTGCCGCGAAAGCTGCCACGGCCCGGGCCGCCGGAAGCTCGTCCCCCTTTCCATTGAATCTTTCCGGGCTCGGAACGTTTCCCCCTCACCGACCCGCTCGAGTGCTGTGGGTCGGATCGGCTGAGGGAAGCGAGAAGCTCGTCTCGCTGGCCTCGGCCGTCGAAGAGGAATTCACTCTCGAAGGATTCGCGCCGGAGGCGCGCCTGTTCTCCTCTCATCTGACGCTGGCCCGCGTCAAGGATCCGCGCGCGGCGCGGGACGTTTCGGTCTTCGTCTCGGCGAACGGCTCCTTCGACGGCGGGACGACCGAGGTCAGGGAGCTCGTGCTCTACCAGTCGGTCCTCGGCCCCGCCGGCGCCGCCCACACACCTCTCGGCCGTTTTCCTCTCGCCTCCCGGTAGACTCGGCGCCCCGGAAGGACGATGACCGACGCTGTCATCTCGGTCGAAGGGCTCCGGAAGAGCTACGGCCCGGTCGAGGCGCTCCGGGGGGTGGACCTCGCCGTCCCGCGCGGCGGCATCGTCGGCATCCTCGGCCCGAACGGAGCCGGAAAGACGACGCTCGTGGAGACGATCGAAGGGCTCCGGACGCCCACCACGGGGCACGTTCGGGTCCTCGGTCTCGATCCGGTGACGGCGCCCCGGGAGGTGAAGGAGCGCCTCGGCGTCCAGCTCCAGACGACGGTCTTCCAGACCGAGCTGACGGCTCTCGAGATCGTGAAGCTCTACGCGGCGCTCTACCGCCGTTCCCGGGCGCCGCGCGACGTCCTCGAGAGCGTCGGCCTCGGCGACAAGGCGAGGGCGCGCGTGGGAACACTCTCGGGCGGCCAGAAACAGCGGCTCGCGCTGGCTCTGGCCCTCGTCCACGACCCGGAGATCGTTCTCCTCGACGAGCCGACGACAGGCCTCGATCCGGCCGCGCGGCGCGCCCTCCACGGCCTCGTGAGAGGCCTCGCCTCTGCCGGGCGGACCGTCCTCCTGACGACGCACTACATCGAGGAGGCCGAGACGCTCTGTGACCGCGTCGTCGTCATCCGCTCGGGAGAGATCGTCGCGGACGGAACTCCGTACGAGCTCCTCCGGCGCGCCTCCGGAACGTCGACGCTCTGGATCGCGGCGGACGGCCCCTTCGATCCGGCGCCGCTCCTTTCGGCGGGATGTCTTCTCGCCGCCGCGGAGAAGGACCACCTCCGGCTCACGACGCACGATCCCTCGGCGGCCGTCCTCGCCCTCGGGGACCTGCTGCGCGCGCAGGGAGTGAAGCTGACGGACCTCAGGTTGCGGCGACCGACGCTGGAGGACGTCTACCTCGAGCTCGTCGGCCCCGGCGGTTGCGAGGAGGAGGCGGCCTCGTGAGCCCGCTCCACGGGACGGGCGCCCTCACCCGCGGCTTCTTGACCGAGTCGCTCCGGTCGAAGGCCTCTCTCTTCTGGACGCTCGCCTTCCCCCTCCTCTTCCTCTTCGTCTTCGCCGCGGTCTTCGGCGGCGGGCGCCGGGAGTCCGTGGCGGCCCTTCTCCCGGGCCTCCTGACGATCAGCGTGATGACGGGGAGCCTTTTCGGCGTCGCCTTCCGGATGATCGTGGCGCGCGAAAGCGGAGCCCTCCGCCGCCTTCGCGTGACGCCGGTGACCTCCCTCGCCATCGTCGTGGCGTACGGGCTCGTGGCGCTCGCGCTCCTCGTGGCCACCTTTCTTCTTCAGATCGGCGCCGCCAAGGCGATCTGGAGGGTCCCGATCGCCGGGCCGTGGGGGTCGCTGGTCGCCGTCGCCCTTGCCGGCTTCTTCGCCTTCGTGCCTCTCGGCCTCTTCGTCGGAAGCGCCGCGCGCGACATGAAGACGGCGCCCCCCCTCTCGAACCTGATCTTCTTCCCGATGATGTTCCTCTCCGGTGCGGCGGTTCCTTTTGCCATCCTCCCGCCGTGGCTTCAGACGACGGGGCGGCTTCTCCCGGCCACCTACCTCGTCGAGGGGCTGCAGGGGGTCATCGTCCGGAACGATTCGCTCGGTCACCTCTCCGGGACGCTCGCCGTTCTCGTCCTGACCGGTTTCGTCGG
>JBLMYG010000363.1:0-7825 GCA_050258155.1 Acidithiobacillales bacterium | reverse complement strand
CGGAGGCAAGGTCTCGGACGGCGTATGGGCCGGCGGCGACGATCTGGAGCTGGGGCTCGCGACGATCGCCGTTTATCAGGGGCGGCGGGCCGCCGAGACGATCCACGCGACCCTCAGGGGCCTCGACCCGCCCCAGAAGGACGGCCGGCCCAAGGTGCCGGCCTCCCGGATCAAGATGGAGACGTACGAAGCGAAACCGCGTGCCGAGCGGCTGGTCCTGGGGAGCGCCGAGAGGCTCGCAGACCCGGACGCCGAGATCGACCACGGCATCACGAAGGATCAGTTCCTCGGGGAGGTGGGTCGCTGCTTCTCCTGCGGGCTCTGCTTCGACTGCGAGAAGTGCTGGATGTACTGCCAGGCGAACTGCTTCGCCAAGCTCGAGGAGAAAGCGCCCGGGCACTACTTCAAGATCAAGCTGGAGCTCTGCGACGGTTGCAAGAAGTGCGCCGAAGAGTGCCCCTGCGGGTTCCTCGAGATGGTGTAGGGAGAGTCCCCGGTGGCCCAGATCGCGCTCGCACGCCTGACGGTGGCAGGGCTGGCCGGGGACACCGGGAAGACCCTCGTCTCCACCGGACTCGTGCGAGCGCTCAAGCGACGCGGCCTTCGCGTGGCGACGTTCAAGAAGGGGCCCGACTACATCGACTCGGCCTGGCTCGCCGCTGCTGCCGGGTCGGCCGCGCGCAATCTCGATACGTACCTGATGCCCGATTCGGCCATTCACTCGTCGCTGGCCCGCGCCGCCCGCTCGAGCGACATCGCCGTCATCGAGGGGAACCGCGGCCTCTTCGACGGAATGGACAGCGAGGGCTCCCACTCCACGGCGCAGCTCGCCAAGCTGGTCGGCGCGCCGGTCGTCCTCGTCGTGGACGCCACGAAAGTGACCCGCACGGTCGCCGCCCAGGTCCTGGGCTGCGAGGTGATGGATCCCAAGCTCAATCTCGCCGCGGTCATCCTGAACCGGTTGGCGAGCCACCGGCACGAGGCGGTGATCCGCGAGGCGATCGCGGAGACTACCGACATACCGGTCCTCGGGGCGATCCCGCGGACGGAGAAGCTGGACCTTCCGAGCCGGCACCTCGGCCTCGTCACCGTGGCCGAGCACCCTCGGTCGGAGGAGATGCTGGAGCGCGCTGCCGATCTCGTCGAGGGGTCTCTCGACGTCGGCGCCCTTCTGGCCCTGGCCCGGGAGGCGCCCCGGCTGGAGGTGGCTCCGGAGAGCCCCCGTCCGGCCCCGCCCACGTCCCGGGTCCGCATCGGCGTGGCCCGCGACGAGGCGTTCTCCTTCTACTACCCAGAGAACCTCGAGGAGCTGGAGCAGGCGGGCGCCGAGCTCGTCTTCGTCTCCCCGACCGCGGACGAGACGCTCCCGGACATCGCCGCCTTCTACGTCGGCGGCGGCTTCCCGGAGGTCTACGCCGCCCGGCTGGCCGGGAACCGCCCGTTCCGCCACGAGCTGAGGCGCCGGATCGCCGAGGGGCTTCCCGCCTGGGCCGAGTGCGGCGGGCTGATGTACCTCGCCCAACAGCTCGTGGTCGAAGGGGTCTCCCGCCCGATGGTCGGCGCGCTGCCGATCCACGTGGAGCAGACCGGGCGGCCGCAGGGCCACGGCTACGTGGCGGCCCGGGTCGACTCCCCGAATCCCTTCCTCGCGGACGGAAGCGTGATCCGCGGGCACGAGTTCCATTACTCGCGCATCACCGAGGGCGCGCAGGATCTCCCGACGGTTCTCGCGATCGACCGGGGCGTCGGCCTCGGAGGCGGCCGGGACGGCGTCCACGTCGGCAGCGCCGTCGCCACGTACACCCACCTCCACGCCGCCGGCGTCCCCGACTGGGCGGCGGCGATGGTGCGGGCGGCGCGCGGAGGCGAGCCGTGAGCGCCAGAGAGCGCCTCGCGGAGGCGGCCCGCGAGGGCCGCGCCGGCGACCTCGTCGCCGCCGTGTCGGCCGACCGGCGGGCTCTCCGGCACCTGGTCGCCCTGACCTATCGGCCCGAGGCCGAGATCCGGGCGGCGGCGGCCCGGGGAATCGGCCTCGCCGGCCGCCACCACCCGAAGCTCGTCCAGGAAATCGCGCGACGGCTGATCTGGGCGATGAACGACGAGTCGGGGACGCATGCCGTGACGGCCCCCGAGGTGCTCCACGCCATCGCGGAGGAGGCGCCGGAGCTGCTCCTGCCGCTCGTGCCGAGCCTTCTCGGTCTGACGGCCGACCCGGGCCTGCGCGAGGCCCTCGTGGAGGTGGTCCGCCTCGTGGCACGGCACGACCCGAAAGCCACTGTCAGCGGCATGGCTCGGGCCATCACTTCGTGCGAAAAGAAGGGACGATCGTGAGAGATGCCGTCACCGCCGAGCCGAAACGGGTCGAGCATTGGCGCCGCGCCGTGGAGGCCGAGCCTGCCTCCGCCGTCGCGCACTTCAACCTCGGGACGGCGCTTCTCGAGAGGGGTCTCGCGTCCAAGGCCGAAGCGGAGTTCAATCGCGCGCTGGAGCTGCGTCCCGGCTTTCCCGAGGCCCTCGTGAACCTCGGGGGAATCCTGCTGGCGCGTCTCGACTTCAGGGGCTGCGTGGAGGCCAACCGGAAAGCGGCGAAGGCGAAGCCCGGGTTCCTCCTGGCTCACTATGGCGAGGGGCTCGGCCACCTCTATCTCGGCGAGGTCGACCCCATGGTGAGGTGCTTCCGGCGGGCCGTGGCGCTCGACGGCCGTCACGCCGGCAGCCACTACCACCTCGCGGTGGGACTCCTGGCCCTGGGGGAAGTGAAGGAGAGCCGGGCACATCTCGAGGCCGCTCTGGAAGGGGGCTTCAGCCCTGCTCCCGAGTTCCTCAAGGCGCTTGCGAAAGCGGAGGGTGGGGACAGCGTCCACCCGCAAGGTCAACGAGAAGGCAGGGAGCAGAGCTCCCGGCACAGGACGACACAAGGAGGCACGTGATGTCCATCTTCACCCAAGGGTCCGTCTCCATCGAGGTTGACGAAGACGGTTTCATGCAGGAACCGGACAAGTGGAACGAGGAAGTCGCAAAGGCCCTCGCGACCACGGAAGGCGTCAACGAGATGACCGAGGAACACTGGAAGCTCGTCAACTATCTCAGGAACTACTTTGTGCAGTTCGGGGTCGCCCCCATGATCCGCAAGCTGTGCAAGGAGACGGGATACGACCTCAAGAAAGTCTACGCCCTCTTCCCGTCGGGTCCCGCCAAGGGCGCCTGCAAGGTGGCGGGGCTCGCCAAGCCGACCGGCTGCGTCTAGGGAGCCCGAAGGCACCCGATGGGACTTCCGGAGATCCTCCGAGAGAAGCAAGAGGCTCTGGCCGACCGCTGGAGGGAGCTGGTCCTCATGAGCTACCCGCCGCAGGCCGTTGCCTTTCTCCGGCAGGAGAAGGACGGCTTCCGGAACCCGGTCGGCGCGACGATCCGGCAGGCGATCGACGAGCTGACCGGGGCCCTCGTTACCGGCGCCGGTCGCGAGGACTCGGCTGCGGCGGTGGACGCCCTGGTCCGGATGCGCGCCGTCCAGAACTTCTCTCCCGGCCAGGCCGTCGGATTCGTCTTTCTGTTCCGGCGCGCCCTCGCCGACGTCCTCGGGGAGGAGCTGGCCGGGGTGCGGGCCGAGGAGCTGATCGGGCTCGATGCCCGCGTCGACGGAATGGCTCTCGAGGCCTGGGACCGTTACGCGGCCAGCCGGGACAAGGTGTCCGAGCTCCGCGCGCGCGAGGCCACGGCACGGACGTATGCCCTGCTGAAGCGGGCCGGCCTCATCGTGGATGACTCCGGGACGACGGGCGTCGCGGCGTCTTCCGGTGCCGAAGGGAGGTCGTGACAGATGCGGATTGCCGGTTCATTCCTTCTGGTCGGGGTTCTGGCGGCAGCGGCTTTCGCCGGTGCCGGGGCTGGAGGCCAGGCGATCTTCGGCATCGCGATCCCGTACCTCGCCGCGGCGGTTTTCTTCATGGGGATCACGGCGCGAGTGATCCGCTGGGCCCGCTCCCCCGTGCCGTTCCGGATCCCGACGACCTGCGGTCAGCAGCGGTCCCTCCCATTTCTCAAGCAGGCTCGCCTGGAGAATCCTTCGACGGGCCTCGGGGCGGCCGGGCGGATGCTCCTGGAGGTCCTGGCCTTCCGCTCCCTCTTCCGAAACACCCGCGCCGAGCTGAAGGAAGGGGGACGCCTCGTCTACTCCGCCGACAAGTGGCTCTGGGCGGCGGCCCTCGCCTTTCACTACTCGTTCCTCGTCATCCTCCTTCGGCACCTCCGCTTCTTCGCGGCACCCGTTCCGGCGTTCGTCCCGTGGCTGCAGGCGCTGGACGGGTTCTTCCAGGCCGGGGTCCCCGAGATCTACCTCACCAACGTCCTGCTCATTGCCGCCGTCGGCTATCTCTGCTACCGGCGGGTGGCCGACGCGCGGCTCCGCTATGTCTCGCTTCACGCCGACTACTTTCCCCTCGCCCTGATCCTCGGGATCGCCGTCTCCGGCATCTGGGTCCGCTACATCAGCAAGGTGGACCTCGAAGCGGTCAAGAGTCTCGCGATCGGACTCGTCACGTTCCGCCCGGCGATTCCCAAGGGGATCGCCCCGCTCTTCTACGTCCATCTCTTCCTGGTGAGCGTCCTCTTTGCCTACTTTCCCTTCTCGAAGCTCGTCCACATGGCGGGGGTCTTCCTCTCGCCGACGCGGAATCTCGCCAACAACAACCGGATGCGAAGGCACGTCAACCCGTGGAACCCGCCGATCGTGGGGCACACGTATGCCGAATGGGAGCACGAATTCCACGACAAGCTCGTGGCGGCCGGCATCCCTCTCGACGGGAAGTGAGACATGGCGGAGAAGAGCAAAGAGCAGCTCGTCCAGATCGACTACGCGCCCCCGTCGGCGGACTGGACGGACCCGCGGATCGACTTCGAGGCGCACAAGGGGACCTGGTCCTATCCCGGAGCGGCCAAGAACCTCCGCTATCTCGGCTTTCCGAACCCGCGCGACTGGTCTCCGACCGACGCGGACTGGAAGCTCCCCGAGAACTGGCAGCAGATCATCAAGGACGGCCTCGCCGAGAGACTGGCCAAGTACCGCTCGCTCAAGCTCTTCCTGGACATCTGCGTTCGGTGCGGGGCCTGCGCAGACAAGTGTCACTTCTTCCTCGGCTCGGGAGACCCGAAGAACATGCCGGTCCTCCGCGCGGAGCTCCTCCGCTCCGTCTACCGGAACGACTTCACGACGGCCGGAAAGATCCTCGGCCGCCTTGCGGGCGCCCGCAAGCTGAGCCCCGAGGTCCTCAAGGAGTGGTACTACTACTTCTTCCAGTGCACCGAGTGCCGTCGATGCTCGGTCTTCTGCCCGTACGGCATCGACACCGCCGAGATCACGATGCACGCGCGCGAGCTGATGAACCTCGTCGGCCTCAACATCAACTGGGTCATCGAGCCGGTCGCCAACTGTGACCGGACCGGAAACCACCTCGGAATCCAGCCGCACACCTTCAAGGACAACGTCGACTTTCTCGTGGACGAGCTGGAAGGGCTGACGGGGATCCGGGTGGACCCGTCGATCAACCGGAAAGGGGCGGAGGTCCTCTTCGTGGTCCCCTCGGCGGACTACTTCGCCGACCCCGGCATCTACACCTTCATGGGGTACCTCCTCCTGTTCCACGAGCTCGGTCTCGACTACACGCTCTCCGCGTACGCTTCCGAGGGGGGCAATTTCGGTCTCTTCACCTCCCACGACACCATCAAGCGCCTGAACTACAAGATCTACCACGAAGCGAAGCGGCTCAACGTCAAGTGGCTCCTCGGCGGCGAGTGTGGGCACATGTGGCGGGTCCTCAACCAGTACATGGACACCATGAACGGCCCGGCGGACTTCCTCGAGGTGCCGGTCAGCCCCTTCACGAAGACCCGGTTCGAGAACACCGCCTCGACGAAGATGGTGCACATCTGCGAGTTCACCGCGGATCTCATCCACCATGGCCTCCTGAAGCTCGACCCGAGGCGGAACGACCACCGGCGTGTGACGTTCCACGACTCGTGCAATCCGGCGCGGGGCATGGGGATCCTGGAGGAGCCGCGCTACATTCTCAAATCGGTCTGCAACAACTTCTTCGAGATGCCCGAGAACACCATCCGCGAACAGACCTTCTGCTGTGGCGGCGGCGCCGGCCTCGGAAACGACGAGAACATGGAGATGAGGCTCCGGGGCGGCCTGCCGCGGGCCACCGCGGTCCGGTACGTCCACGAGAAGCACGGAGTGAACCTCCTGACCTGCATCTGCGCCATCGACCGCGCCGTCCTCTCCACCCTGATGGAGTACTGGGTGCCCGAGGTGGGTGTCTCCGGCGTTCACGAGCTGGTTGGCAACGCGCTCGTGATGAAGGGGGAGAAGGCACGGACGACGGACCTCCGGGGGATCCCGTTTGCCGGCAGTGTAGAGAAAGAGGAGAAGGCCGATGCATGACGGCGGCAAGATCCTGACCGGTCTGGCGGCCTTTCTGGCCCTGGCGCTCTTTCCCGTCTGGCGGCCCGCGACCAGCAAGACCGTCCCGAGGCCCGAGCCGAAGATCGTCACGGCGGAGAAGAAGTGCGTGGAGCCGCGGGAGACGATGAGGGCCAGCCACATGGCCCTCCTCAACTCCTGGCGGGACAGCGTCGTCCGGAGGGGGGAGCGGACGTACCGGGCCGCGGACGGCAGGACCGTCACGATGAGCCTCTCCGGGACCTGCATGCGCTGCCATCCCAACAAGGCCGAGTTCTGCGACAGCTGCCACAACGACCTGGCGGTCAAGCCCTACTGCTGGGATTGCCACATCGAGCCGAAGGAGAAGACGTGATGGGAGAGGACCGGAGGACCTTCCTCAAGCGGGCCGGCGTGGCCGCCCTCGTCGCAGCCGGCGGCGCCACTCTCTTCCGCTTCGACGATGCCGTGGAGGCCTCGACCGGTGAGGCCCCCAAGGGGGTCCGCCGGGCCATGGTCGTGGACCTCAGAAAGTGTCTGGAGAAGGACGACTGCACGGCGTGCACAGAGGCCTGCCGGAAGGTTCACAACGTGCCGTCCATCCCCGACCCGAAGCACGAGGTGAAGTGGATCTGGCAGGAGCCTTTCCGCGACGTCTTCCCCGACGAGGACGCGCCGTACGTCGACGAGGCGCTCACCGCGAGGTCGGCGCTGACCTTCTGCAACCACTGCGACAACCCGCCGTGCGCGCGCGTCTGTCCGACGCAGGCGACCTGGAAGCGTCCGGACGGCATCGTCATGATGGACTGGCACCGGTGCATCGGCTGCCGCTACTGCATGGCGGCTTGTCCCTACGGCTCCCGGAGCTTCAACTGGCTGGACCCGCGCCCCTACATCAAGGAGCTGAACCGGGACTTCCCGACGCGGACCAAAGGGGTCGTCGAGAAGTGCACCTTCTGCGACGAGCTCGTCGACAAAGGGCAGCCGCCCGCGTGCGTGGCGGCCTGCAAGGAGAAGGCGATGACCTTCGGCGATCTGAACGACCCCGGCTCGGAGGTCCGGCGGCTGCTCAAGTCCCGCTTCGCCATCCGCCGCAAGCCGGGCCTCGGGACCCAGCCCGAGGTCTATTACCTGGTGTGAGGACGTCATGCTCGAGAAAGCGCTCACCGGCGGCAAGAACTACTGGCGCTGGATCACGCTCCTTCTGGGGCTGATGGCCCTGGGGTTCCTCTCCTACATGCGCCAGTTCGCAACCGGCCTCGGCATCACCGGCCTCTCCCGGGACGTGACCTGGGGTCTCTATATTGCGCAGTTCACCTTCCTCGTCGGCGTGGCGGCCTCCGCCGTCATGGTGGTCCTCCCCTACTACCTCCACGACTGGAAGGC
>JBLMYG010000362.1:0-8286 GCA_050258155.1 Acidithiobacillales bacterium | reverse complement strand
GTGCGCCGTCTTCGGCCGGACCCGGTCTCTCAAAGCGCGCTGTGTCCTGAGTGCCGCGCTGGGGCTCCTTTTCGTCGCGGTGCTTCTCCTTTCGGCGGGCCACGCCGGCTGGGCGGGGCTGACGGCAGCCGCCGCCGGGATCGGCCTCCTGAAGGCGCTTCCGACCGATCGGCTCGGCGGGGATCCGTCCCTTGCGTGGATGGCCCTCCCGCTCCTCGCCGGCGCTCTCCTTCGCTTCTATGCGCTCGCCCAGGTTCCGGCCGGTTACTCCGAGCACGCGGTCGTTCATCACGTCGCCATCACGTTGCCCCTCTATCAGAAGCTGGGGGCCGCACGGGCGGCCGGCGACGTCGCGGGGTGGCTGCGAGCCGCGTCGGAGACGGTTCTGAACGACCAGTTCGGCTTCGACGCCCTCGTGTCGTCCCTCGGCTTTCACTTTTTCGGGGTCGGGCCGACCCCGAGCCGTCTCACCTGCGCGCTGCTCGGGACCCTGACGATCCTGGTGGCATGGCGCGTCGGCTCCCTGGCCGGAGGGCGGAGGCTCGGCCTGATCTTCGCGTTTCTTCTCGCTCTCTCGCCCTGGCACGTCTCGATCTCGCGCTACGGCGACGCCGAGCACGTTCTCTCGCCGCTTCAGCTCCTCCTCGTGCTCGCCTTCTACCTCGAGGCGCGGACCTCGTGCTCGCTCCTTTCGATGGTCGGTGGCGGCGCTCTTCTCGCAACGGGATGGCTCATCTACGCGTCGAACCAGGTGACGCCTCTCATCGTCTTCCTGCTGGTCCTCGTGTCGGCCGTCCTCGAGCCGGCTCGTTTCCGCCGCGACGCCTGGAGGTGGGCGGCCGGCGTCGCGGCCTTCGTCCTCCTGAGCTGGGCGCCGCTGGCAACGTTCGCGCATAGCGGGTCGTTCCTTCCGAACCTTCGAACCGGCTACGCCTCCGAAGGAGCCGCCCTCTGGGATGCGGGCAAGCGGATGGGAATTCTCGGCGGAACGGCCCGGGAGCTTTTCGTCCAGGGGACGGACCCCTGGTTCAGCCGGCCCGGAGGCTCGCTCGGCTTCCTCGAGGCGGCGCTCCTCGTCCCGGGCCTCTTCCTGTCGATCGCGTCGTGCCGGCGCGGCGCCTACAGCGAAGGCTCCCGGATCGTCCTTGTCTCACTTCCTCTCACCCTCCTCCCGGGCCTCTTCGCCCCGGATGTCAGCTTCCGCCGTCTCTTTCTCCTCGCCGTGATCGTCCTCTTCCTCGCCTCGCTCGTGCTGACCCGAATCGTCGACGGGCTCCTCGGGAACGGATTTCCGTCTCCCCTCCTGAAAGGGTGTGGCGCCGTAGCGGCGGCTCTCCTCGTCGTCCTCGCGGCGCACATCTACTTCGAGAGGGTCCGCGCCGAAGCCGAGGAGGGGAGCCGCCTGCAGGAAGCCGTGGCGGAACGTGTCCGCCGCTCCCTCGGCGAGTCGGACGTCTGCATCGCTCTCTTTCCCGGACAGACGCCCGACGACTACAACGCCTTCATCAGGTTCGTCGGGTACGAGGACCTCGAGAGGCTCCAGGCGGAAGGTCTCAGGCCCTCGGAATCGTGGGGATTCTGGTCGTGTTCAAACCCCGGCACCGGTCCCTCTTTTCCGCACGACGGGAAGGCGCGATGCCTTCTCGTTCCGCAGGAGCTCGTTTCCGAGCCGCAGCGCTGCTCCGGTCTGCGGATCCCCGATCAGATCCGGGAATGGCTTCCCGGAGCGACCATGGAGACGACAGCCGGGCGTCGGGGCGATCTTCTCTTCACGACCTGGTGCGCTCCCGCCGCGCCTCCCTGAGGCTCCTCCGTTCTTGACACCCAAATTTGCTTGTCGCTACGATTCATCGGATGTACACCAGGCCGATCCGTTCGGTGAGGAGGTTCTCGATGTCTTTCGCGACGGGTCCCATGGCGGCAGCGGTTCCTTCGTCTCTTCCCGAATCGCACGCCATCCGGAGCGGTGCTGCCCGACGCGGCCTCGGGCTCGTCGTCCTGTCCCTCCTGGCCGTCGGATGTCCGGGGAAGAAGGAGGCGGCGGCGCCTCCCTCGAAAGAGACGACGACTTCGGCGAAGACGGTGGCGAAGGGCCCGCTCGTCGTCACCAACGCGGACGGCTCTCCCTTCGTTCCGATGAAGACTTTCATCGGCGACGGATCGGGGAAGGCGTGGGAGATTCCGGTCGGGTCCGTGACCGTGAAAGGGGGAAAGCTGACCGTCCAGGTCGGCGCGCTACCGGGCTACGACTCGGTCTACGACTACGCGCGGATTCAGGGGGCGAACGGAAAGTCCGTGAAGGTCGAGGCGGAGGATCCCGGGACGACGGGAGACACCTATTCCAGGACGGACGGCTCTCCCGGCCACTGGTGGCTCCATTCCTTCAACGCCTTCAGCAGGGAGCAGGCGGTCCTGGTCCGGAAGACGCAGGGGACGGCTCCCGTGCTGACGACCATCCTGAACGCTCCCGACGGAACGTATCAGCTCTTCATCGGCTCGTTCCAGGGCGACACTTCCGGGCCGTTCGCAATCGGCGTCCGCTGGGAGTGATCTTCACGAAGCGCCGATGACACGCTCCCCCCGCGCGGCAAGCACGTGGCGGGCGGGGCCGCTCGTGCGGGGGCTGGTTTCTCTGCTCCTCGCGGGCGCGGGCGAATGGGTCATTCGCTCGGGCAACTCCTCCGGGGTGGGGCTCGGCCTCTACCTCCTCGCCATCGTTCTCCTCTCGCTCGACGGTGTCCGCCGTCCGGCCGGGGAGCCGCCGGCTGACGCGGCGCCTCTGTCGTTTCGGTCCGGCATCCCGGCCCTCGCCCTCGCGATTGCCGGCGTCGGGCTGAATCTCCTGGCGCTTCGCCGGTATGACGTCGAGCCTCTGGACCCGGCAGCCTTCAGGTTCTGGCTGGCGAGCCTCGTCGCGGTCGTGGGCGCGGGAATCGTCGCGGGACGCCTCGGCACGTGGTCTCCCCGGTGGACCGAGCCGCAGCTTCCGGAGAGCCGGGCGGGCCGTCTCCTCTTCGGCTTCTCGCTCCTGGCGCTGGCGGCCCTCTCCGCGGCCGCCCGTTTCGTGGCCCTCGACCGGATCCCCCTCGGGATCAACGCCGACGAGGGAGACCGGGCGGCGGTGGCTCTCCAGATTCTCCGCCACATCGGGGTCCATCCCGCTTTCGACGTCGGCTGGTACCACATCAGCAACATCTATTTCCGGCTCCTGGCCGGCGTCATGTCCGTCGCCGGTGCGGACTATATCGGGGCCAGAGCGCTCGGTGCCGCCTTCGGGGTCGTCGGCGTACTGACCGTGACGGTGCTCGCGTCGCGGCACTGGGGATGGCGCGCCGGCCTCTTCGCCGGCGGCCTGACGAGCGTCCTCGGCGCTGTCCTTCAGTTCTCCCGTGAGACGACGGAGTCGGGCCCGACGGCCGTTCTCTGGGCGCTGGCCGCACTCTTCTTCCTGGAAGGGATCCGCGGCGGGCGGCTCCTGGCATGGGTTCTCGCCGGGCTCTTCGGCGGCTTCTCGATCTACTTCTACCCGCCAGGTCGCCTCTGGCCTTTGATGGCGGCGCTCGTCTCCGCCTACGTTCTGATCCACGGGCTCGGCCTTCCGCGCCGGAGGCTTCTGGCCGGGATCTCGGCGGCGGCGCTTGCCGCGATCCTGACGACGTCGCCGTTTCTCCGGGGCGTATGGAAGACGCCCGGCCTCTTCACGGTTCGCGCCCGCGAGACGACGATCTTCGTCCCCGCCAACCGTCTTCGTCTCGACTACTACGACCCGAAAAAGCCGCTCGCCGTCTTCTTCAGGGACCAGATGGAGCGCTCGGTCGGTCTCTTCGATCGCTACCCCGACCAGAACTATTTCTGGCCGTGCCAGAGACCGGTGCTGCCTCCTCTTCTCGCGGTCCTGTTCTACCTGGGGCTCGGCACTGCGATCCTCGGGATCCGGAATCCGCGCTCGGCCATTCTCGCGATCTGGTTCTGGGTGGGGTTCTCGGGAGTGATCGTGACGGTCGAGACGCCGGCGCTCCAGCGGATGGCTCCGGCGCTTTTCACCGTCGCTCTCTTCCCTGCCGTCGTCCTCGCGGATCTCGTGGGCCGGGCCCACGACCTCGCCCCGCCGGGGTCGGCGGCCGCTCGCCGGGCCGCGGCCGCCGCCACGGCGGTCGCGGGAGCCGCCGTCGTCGGATCGATGGCGGGGGAAGCCCACTACTACTTTCACGACTACGCGAAGGTCGGCGCCCCGTATTCCTACCCGACGCAGACGGGGCTCGCCGTGGCCGCGGAGGGGGCCGGGACCTGGGTCGTGACGCTCGGAACGCAGTTTCACATGGTCAACTCCGGCTGGGTCCGGCTCCTGGCCTCCGAGACGCCGCGGGGAGGTGTTCTGTCGCCGGGCATGTATCTCCCGGTGACGCTCCCTTCGAACCGGAACCTGACGTTTCTCGTCTACCCCTCCCAGGAGTACTACCTGCCACTCCTCCGCGAGCTTTATCCGGGCGGAAAGGAAGAAAAGATCGAGAAGGCCGATAGCGGTTTTCTCTTCATCGCGTATCGGGTGCCGCGAGATCGCTGGGAGGCCGGTCGGGGAGCCGTGGCCCGGAGCGGCTCGGGCGCGCCGACTCACGTCCGTGGCCTCGGAGCCGTCCCCCCCGGAGCCTCTGGTGCGACCCGCTGGTCGGCCGTCGTCCGGTTCCCGGCGTTCGAAAACTGGGGGCTCCGGGCGGGCCCCGGTCCTGCGCGGCTGATGGTCGACGGGCTCGAGGTTCTGACGGTTCCTCCGGGCGAGGGAGCGGCCGAAACCGTCGTCTCCCTTCCCAGGGGCGACCACACGGTCGTCGTGGAGGGCGGGGCTCCGCAAGGCGTGAAGGTCGACTGGGCCGTCGCGCCCGCCGAAGGGGTCCTACCGGCTTCGGCATGGAATCCCATCCCCCGAACGCTCCAGTTCGCCACGGAGTCCCCACCGGGCGGGCTGCTCGGCCTCGTGGAGGTGCCCGGACGACCGCCCCTCCAATGGCTCTTCCGGGCGCTGGCGTCGGGCGGGCTCGGCGAGGACGTTCACTATGGCGAGGAGTTCCGCATCACCTGGACCGGCTTCCTGACGCCCCCCGTGGCCGGGGTCTACCGGATGAGACTCCGCACGCAGGGCGAAGCCTCGATCGAGCTGGATGGCGCGACGGCGCTGATGTCACCGGGCCTCACGGACGAGCCGGCCTCGGCAGACGTCACTCTCGCCGCTCGCCGTTACGCGCTGCGGATCTCGTTTGTGAAGCGGCAGGCTCCGGGGATCTTCGAATGGACATGGAAGCCCCCGGGAGCGAGCGAAGAGATCGTCCCTCCGACGGTCCTGACGCCGCCAAAGGACGCGGGGCCTTCCCGTCCGCTTCCTCCCTCCGCATTCGTGGACCCGGGCCTTCTTCCGCGCGATACGGCTGTCTGGTCGGTCTGGTGAGGCCGCAAAGAGAAAGCCGCCGCCGGCCGCGCCGACCCGTCCGTAAGTTCTTCGCCTCTCGAGGACCGCCGGCCAAAGTGGAGAGCGTGCCTATTTGTCGATCAAGAGCAGGCTCGCCAGCGGCTCACCCCGGCGGCCTCGAACCGGCTCGAGGCGCGCCTCGGGGAAGAGCCGCGTGACCGCCCGAACCCCTTCGCCGAAATCGTCCCTCGGGATGACGATGGCTTTCGGGCCGGGGGGGAGCGGAAGTGCCGTGGTGAGGTCGTGGATCTCGGTGAGGCGAAGGTCCCAGATCAGCGGCATGATCTCGCCGAGCCGCGGGGGGAGAAGGGGCGCGTGGAGGGACCAGTCGGGCCGCCAGGCGAGAAGCACGTAGAGGCGCACGTCTTTCGGGAGGGCGCGCAGGCTGTCCGCGATTGCCGTCGACTCCCAAAGTGGGCGCTCTTCGGTCTCGTACCTGAGATACCGGCGGAAGTTCGACACGGGGGAGAGGAAGAGGACGGCTGCAGCGGCGACGGCGAAGACCGCCTGCCGCGCAGTCCGGGAGACCGCGGGAAGGAGATCGAGGCCGGCGACGACCGTCCGCGCCATCAGGATCGCCGCGACGGGGACGGCAGGAAGGAGACGCGTGTACCACGGCGGCGAGGTGGCAAAGGCACCGAGGAAGAGAAGGGTGAGACCGAATTGGGCCAGGAGGAGGACATTTGCAGAGAGGCCCTCGACGAGCACGATGACGAGGCCGGTCGCGAGAAGAACCGCCTCGGCATCGTTGCAGGCGGGGGAGAGGGAGCCCTGGGTGCTGTTGTCGTAGAGGACGAAGAATCCGCCCAGGGCATTGCGGAGCGGGACGCCGAATGAAGATCGGAGGCGCTCCGCCCGGATCCCCTCGCCGAAGCGGTAGACCTCGATCGAGCTCTCGGCGCGCGGAAACGCGAAGCCTGCGTTCTGGATCCAGAGGGGAAGGACGGGCGCGATCCAGACGGCCAGCGCGAGAGCTGCCAGGAGCGGACCAAACCATCGCCGGGCGGCCTGACGCGGCGAGCGCGCCGCCAGAAGGAGCCCCGCCACGAAGCAGGCGAGGGGGGCGACGCGGGCGGCGGGCCAGAGGTAGAGGGTGAAACCGGCGGCCGAGCCCGTCGCAATCCACCAGCCGGGATTGTTCGAGCGAAGGGCGAGGGCGAAGACAGCGAGGGTCCAGAGGCTCGCGGTCGCCGCCTCGCCTGCCGACGGGACGCGTGTGAAGTGGATGAAAGGAAGGCTCCCGGCGAGAAAGATCGCCGCGAGAAGCCCCGTCCGCCGGTCGCGATACGCGCGGCCGAGAAGGTACACCGCGAGGGGTGCCGTCATCCCGAAGAGAGCGCTCCCGAGCCGGAAACCGAGCCCGCTCTCTCCGGCCAGGGCAAGTCCGAGCATCTCGGGGATGAGGCCGATCACCGGCACCGGGACGAAGCCGTGCTCCCACGGGTTCGTCAGGACACCGGTCAGGAGCTTCCAGGCGGGCCAGACGTACCAGTTGAAGTCGAAGTGGGTGTTTGCGGGGACCTCGGCGAGACGGTAGAGAAACGTCACGGCCGCCACGCCGAGCGGGAGAAGGAGCGCGGGGACGAGAGGAGGGCGCGAGGCGAAGAGGAGAGCGGTCAGGGCGAGGAACAGATTCAGAGCGAGGAAAAGCCCCGTCACGTCGACCGGGTCGGCGTGCCGGGCGGAGAGGAGGAAGAGCCAGACGGTGCCGGCGACGACGAGGACACCGCTCGCGAGAAGAAGCGGCCATCCCGAAAGGTCGGGTCTCGCGCGGGCGAGCCGCGACCAGAACGGGTCCTTCGATGTCGGAGCGAGACGGCGCCCCGCCACGACCGCCGCCGCGGCGAGGGCGGCGCCGCAAAGGTAGAGCGGGAGCCAGCCCGCTTCCGCGCCGCGCGTGAGGCGGAGCTGACCGAGCGTGGCGAGGCTGAGGCCGGCGGCGAAGAGAGCGAGAGCGGAAGCCCTCAGAGCCGGCCGCGACGTCGGAGGCGGCACGGGCGGAGGGGGGGCAAACGCGGCGGGCGCCGTTCGCGGAAGGCGTTTCCACTTCACGGCATGGAAGAGGGCGCCGACGATCAGGGCGCCGAGGAGCCAGGCGAAGAGGCGTGGGCGGCGAAAGACGGACACCTCCGAGGGTCTCGGGCGCGTGTCGGGCCAGGTCAGGTCCGGGGTCCTCTGGTATGCGAGGAGGTAGTGGCCCGCCGTGGGGAGGTAGCCGACGGCTCTCGGCTCGAACGGAACCCGGAAGGTGACGCCGGTGCCGCCTCGGAGATGGCTGACGGTATAGGCGTCGCTGATGTAGACGGGGACGCCGGACGGGTCGAGAGAGAACGTCGTCGGCAGCGTCACCGGGAACTCCCGGATGGCAACGAGCCGGTCCCCCCTCGCCTCGACCTCGTACGCGAGCCGCCAGGAGTGGTCCCAGAGAACGAGGCCGCCCGACGGACGTGGCGCAGCGTGGAGAAAGAGAGGCGCCGGGCCGTCGAACGTGAGCCGGCGTGCGGTCCCGTCCGGGCCGAGCCGCCAGACCTGGTTATCGAGAACGAGAAGGACGGAGCCGTCCGGTGACTGCCCGAATCCTGCCACCATTCCGGGGATTGGCAGCGGGGCGCGCCAAGCGATCGACTCGTCCCGGCGGATCTCGGCGACGCCCCCGTCTCCTGCGACAAGGACGTCGCCGGAAGGGAGGGGCACGACGCGCCGTGGGCGAAGACCATCTTCCTTTCCCCGCCACGACCACGAGATGGCGCCCGTCTCGTCGAGCTCGAGGATGCGATCTCTGGCGCCGTCGGCGACGAGAAAGCGTCCATCCTCCGTCACTGCGA
>JBLMYG010000361.1:0-2527 GCA_050258155.1 Acidithiobacillales bacterium | reverse complement strand
GGACCCGTTCCGGCACGGGTTCTCGTCGAAGTGAGCGGTCTCCGCCCCGACGTGGCCGTCGTCGGAGCGGGGATCGTCGGCGCCGCCTGCGCGGAGGCGCTGACAGCCGCGGGGCTCTCGGTCGAGGTCGTGGAATCGCGCTTCGAAGGCTCCGGCGCCACGGGGAGCGCGATGGGACACCTCGTCGTCCTCGACGACACGGAGGCGCAGTTCGCCCTGACCGCCTACTCGCTGCGGCTCTGGGAGGAGCTCTCTGCCGAGCTGCCGCCCGAGGCGGAGGAGACACGGGAGGGAACCCTCTGGGTGGCGGCCGACGGGGAGGAGATGGCGCGCGTCGGCTCCAGGGCGGCGTTCTACGGCGCGCACGGCGTTCGGGCGGAGGTGCTCGACGACCGGGCCCTGGCCGAGGCGGAACCGAAGCTCCGACCGGGCCTCCCCGGCGGGCTCCGGGTGCCCGGAGACCGGGTTCTCTACCCGCCGGTGGCGGCCGCCTGGCTGCTTCGACGGGCCGTGGACAGGGGAGGCCGGCTCCGCCGGGGCGAGGAGGTTCTGGAGGTCGGCGACGGCTTCGTCCGGACGTCGTCGGGCCGGGGCGACGCCGGGCAGATCATCGTGGCTGCGGGAATCGAAACGCCACGCCTCCTTCCGGGCGCCCCCGTGTCGCCGAAGAAAGGACACCTCGTCATCACGGACCGCTGCCCGGGCTTCTGCCGTCACCAGCTCGTCGAGCTCGGATACCTGCGGAGCGCCCACGGCGCAGCCCGGGAGTCGGTCGCGTTCAACCTCCAGCCGCGCGCCACCGGGCAGCTTCTCGTCGGCTCCTCGCGCGAGATTGTGGGCCTCGACCCCACGGTGAACCGACGGCTCCTCGCGCGGATGGTGGGACGGGCGCTCGAGTATGTCCCGGCTCTCGCAAGGTTGTCGGCGATCCGGATCTGGACCGGTTTCCGCCCTGCGACGCCCGACAACCTCCCGCTCATCGGGAGGTGGCCGGGGCGAAAGGGAGTCTGGGTCGCGGCCGGACACGAGGGGCTCGGAATCACGACGTCGCTCGGAACGGCGCGCCTTCTCACCGACCTTTTCGTGGGCCGGGCCCCGGCCATCGATCCGTCGCCGTTCGATCCTGCCCGGGGCGCTGCCCATGCGTGAGGGGGTGACCCTTCGAGTCGACGGCCGGAGCGTCCGGGTGCCGGACGGGGCCACCGTTGCCGCTGCCCTCTTCACGGTCGGCGTCGTGGCGCTGCGGACCTCCGTGACGGGCGAGCCACGGGGGTTGCTCTGCGCCATGGGGACCTGCTTCGAATGCCGCGTCACGATCGACGGGGCGCCGCATCAGCGAGCCTGCCTGACCCTCTGCCGCGACGGGATGGAGGTGACCACGGGTGGTTGAGCGCCTGGACCTTGACGTCGCCGTCGTCGGTGGAGGTCCGGCCGGGATCGCCGCCGCCTGCCGGGCCGCGGACGCCGGTGCGAGCGTCGTTCTTCTCGACGAGGGACTCGCTCCGGGTGGCCAGATCCACCGTCACCTTCCGGGAAAAGAGGCCCCGCGGACGGCGCGCCGGTGGCTCGCCCGCCTCCAAAGGTCGGGAGCGCGCGTCGTTTCGGAGGCCGCCGTCTTCGACGCGGAGAGGAGCGGTGAGGAGTGGCTCCTCCGCGCCCTCGCCGCGGGACGGCTCCTTCACGTTCGCGCGCGCCGCCTCGTCCTCGCCACGGGGGCGCGGGAGCTCTTCCTCCCGTTCCCCGGCTGGACCCTGCCGGGGATCGTCGGCGTCGGGGCGGCGCAGGCGCTGCTCAAGAGCGGGGCGGACCTCGCGGGGCGGACGGCCGTCGTGGCGGGGTCGGGTCCGCTCCTGCTCGCGGCGGCCGCCTCCCTGGCGAGGGCCGGAGCGAGAGTCGCCTTCGTGGCGGAGCAGGCGGAGCCAGAGGCGGTTCGCCGCTTCGCCTGGGCGCTCCTCGGGAGCCCTGCGAAGCTTCTTGAAGCGGCGCTGTACCGGCTCGCCGTCGCTCGGGCGCCCTACCGGCCCGGCTTCTGGGTCAAGGCGGCCGGCGGGGAGGGAAAGGTGGAGGGGGCCCACGTGACGAACGGACGGCGGAAACTCGAGATCGCCTGCGACCTCCTGTGCGTCGGATACGGCCTCGTTCCGAACCTGGAGCTTCCGCGCCTGATCGGATGCGGCGTGGAGCTCTCGCCTCCCCGGGTGAGCGTCACCGGAGGGCAGGAGACGAGCATCCCCGGGGTCTATGCAGCAGGGGAGGTCTGCGGAATCGCTGGCGCCGGGGCGGCCGTCGTGGAAGGGGAGATCGCCGGCCTCGCGGCCTCGGGCGCTCTCCGTCCGGAAGAGACCGAGGCGGGGGCCCTGCTGGACGCGCGCGCCCGGGCCCGGGCATTCGGCGACCTCTTGGCCTCCGCCTTCCGGCTCCGTCCGGAGGTCCTGGGACTCGCCGCCCCCGGGACGATCGTCTGCCGGTGCGAAGACGTTCCTCTCTCCCGTCTCGAGGCGGCGGGGACGCTGCGCGAGGCGAAGCT
>JBLMYG010000360.1:0-6215 GCA_050258155.1 Acidithiobacillales bacterium | reverse complement strand
TTCTTCACGAAGGAGCGGAAGATCGTCCTCTCCGACGAGACCCCCTTCGCGACGCACCTGAAGACGCTCGAGTCGGTCGACGGCCTCTCGGACCTCGTGCTCGCCCACGCGAAGCCGCGCGACCACTTCGAACGTGCCTTCCTGATGGAGCTGGTCCTCGAAGGGCTCGTCCAGAGCCTCCGGATCGCCCGCGAGGACCTCGACTCGACCGTCACCTACGCAGAGCTGGCGAAGTTCAACCTGATGCGGAGCCGGGGGTAGGAGCTGCCGGCTCGTCTTTCTTCGGACGTCTCGGGGGCAGAGCGACGTATGATCGTTTCGTGAACGAACGCAGCGAGCCGATCAGGCAGGCAGGAACGCGTCGGCCGGCCAGCGGCGGGCTCGAAAACGCCTCTCGTTTCCTCGATCTCGTGATTCACATTCGGGGAGACCGCCCCTTTCTTCCCCGCGGAGTTCATCGCTTCACGTCCTTCGAGGAGAGCGAAGCATGGTCGATCCGGATGATGGCGCGCCCCTCGAGTCGCGCCCTCCTCGCCTCGAAGACCTCCTGAAAATCTGCGGTGCCCTGAACGCGAACGGCAGCAAGTACGTCGTCATCGGGGGAATGGCCGTCATCCAGGCCGGCTTCGTCCGCGCAACGGAAGACATCGACCTGCTCCGCCTGAAACAGACGGTCCGCGAAAAGGATGCTCTCGACCGGAGGTTCCTCGAAGAGCTGATCGCGCAGCGCCGAAGCCAGTGACGCTCTCCGGGGCCCGCGAAGCCGCGCGACCACTTCGAGCGGGCCTTCCTGATGGAACTCGCCCTCGAAGGGCTCTTCCAGAGCCTCCGGATCGCCCGCGAGGACCTCGACTCGACCGTCACTTACGCGGAGCTGGCGAAGTTCAACCTGATGCGGAGCAGAGGTGGCCGCCCCGTCAAGGCGCCATCTCGAACTCGAAGGCAGGATAGTCCCGCCGCCGGCCGTCGGGCGTCTCGAACGTCACGACGAGAACGTGCTTCCCCGGGCCCGGAACTCCGGGAGGGAACGTGGCAATGAAGCCGGCGCGGCTGACGTCGCCGATCTCCGGAATCGCCGCCGCGACGTCTGGCCGCGGCACACGCGACAGTTCGAGGGGAGTTACGAGGACGCCATCGATCCGGAAGGAGGTTGGGGCCACCGGCCCTCCACCTCGCTCCTGGCACCAGCCGGCGATGACGAGCGGGCTTCTCCCCTTTCCGCCGTCCGGAAGGTTATTGATCCCCGCCGGGATTGAGTCGTCGCGGCGTTTAGCAGCCCCCCGAGGCTGCTCCTGACCCGAGCCGAACAGGGCGGTCACGCGGCGCACCTGGAGCATCTCGCTACCTGACATTACCGTCGCGAGTCCCACGTCGGACCACTCGGGGATCGAGCCGGGAGCGCTCCCTTTTGCCCCTATGAAGGCATGGCTTGTTCGGAACCACCCGCGGAGGTCGACGCGACAACCGAGCGTACGAAGGGCATCCACCGCTTCCTGCGTAAGCCCAGACGACCCCTCGTCCGCAACAGCGCCCAGAACCACGGTGCCCCCGGTGAGAGCCGCGACCCAATTGGCCAGCCGGGCAGAAGCCCGTGCCGCCGCTGGCGACGGACCCGTGTCGAAGACTTGCCACTCCGCGACCCGGTCTCCCACCGGCGTGAGCCGGGCCAGAATGTAGCCGCGCTCCCTCCGCTCGACGACCTCGCCCCCCACCCGGAATCGAGCATAGCGGCCGGCATGAAAGCCAGCGCTTGCGACGACGACTGGACACGACACATTTCCTTTCACCGAACCGACGCACCATTGCGCAACATCCTTTTCCGGCGCCACCGCCCGGAACTCGATTACGTTCGCCTTCCGTGACTGCGGTACCGCCTGGATATCGATTGCAAGATCCGTCGGTATCGAGGGCGAGAAGAACTCCTTCACGTCGACATCGTTCGCCCGGACCTGGATTCGTCTTCCAGCAAGGGGCGTCGGTAGAAGTGAGAACCGAAGCTGCCGGATGTATGGTTCAAACGGCGGTAACGCGAACGACGCGGAGGGCAACTGGGCCACGAGGACGGCGACACCGCCGATTGACTCGCGGGCCCAGCCTTCCCTGAAGTAGCCTGTCGCGGTCGGCGCCCCAGCCTCCAGCGCGAACGAGGTGGCGCGGCGCAGCCTGCGTCGCGGATTGACGCGATAGAGGTCAGTCGGTCCGTCGCGAAGAAGCAGTGGGAATTCGTCCGGGTCGGCCTCGATCCACGCCAGCTCGGGAAACGGATCGCCCGTCCGTTCGACGACGATGTACCCGATCCCGAGGGAGCGGAGATTTCGCCTCCACTCCCCTTCATGGACATGATTGCGCGGGAGAATGTCCGTGCCACCCCATTCGTAATAGGACGCCTTCAGGTCGGAATGCGTCGGAACGTAGAGCGCGAGATTCTGAAGAGCGGGGCCAAAGTAGGAATACGGCTGATTCATCCCTACGACGGCTATCGAGGACGGATGCTCCCTGGTCATCGCCGCCAGCTTCCTCGCCACGGGCTCGCCAATTCCCCGCCGCTCGCGATAGCCGGAAAGCATCGATGACGCCGCCACCACCGCAAGGACAACCGCTACGCCCGTCAACCGGGGTGCGACCCGAAGAACGGCAGGGATCGGCTCGCGCCCTTTCTGGGCCAGCCATGACGCCATGCCTACGCCGGCACCGGCGACGAATGTGATCGCCATCCTTCCATAAGGTAGTTCCACCGTCGTCCCGGCCGCAGCGGTCGCCGCGAGCACGCCGAAGAAGAACGTGGCCGTCTGCCGAGGCAGCCTCGACACCAGCCAGATTGCACCGACTCCCACCAGGAGAACTGCCCCGACGAAATAGCGAATGTCGCGGTGATCCCCCATGAGAAGGACGAACTCCGCATAGAAGACGGCCGGCAGGAGAAATATTGCGGTCTCGAAGAGGCGCCGGCGCCTGCTGCGCCCCCGGAAAAGGAGCCCTCCGACAGGAGCAAGGACCGCAGCAGGAAGCAAGACGATCCGGAAGAGTGGTCCGAAGTAGTCGACCCGCTCCCACAGGAACCGCCACATGTGGAAAGCGGCGTCACGACTTGCCACGGAAACCCACGGCCAGCCGCGAAAGATGCTCTTTCCGAAGAGCGCGACGGAAACGGGAAAAATGGGGTTTCCCATTGTTATCGTGTTTCGTAGATACGGATATCCGCCAGCCAGGAACACCACGCCACCCAGAAGCCCGAGCAAGCGCAGACGGCGCGGGAAGCCTCCAGCGCGCCGACTCAAGACAAGCGACAGCCCAACGAGCCCGCTGAGCGGGATTGCATAGAGAAGGCCGATATACTTCGTGCCGCACAGAAGCCCGACCGAAAGGCCTGTGAAGACGGCCGTTCCCGGCGAGCCACGGCGAAACAAGAGCAGCGCGGCCAAGACCGACGCGGCCGTGAGAAAGGCGACGAGGTTGTCATTTCCCGCCGTCAGCATCATCTGGCCGCCGCCGAAGACGCGTGGAACGGCGAGATAGAAGAGACCCGCGACGATGGCGCCGTCAATGGAGATGCCGAGCGCACCCGCAATCGCTGCGGCTGCAACCGGTGCTAGCAGCGCAAACGGGAGCTCCGACCAACGCGCCAGGAAGTCACTGGGATCGACAGGGGCGAGGAGGGCCAATGACCAAAGCTCTCCGGCGAATGGATAGAAAGCGCTTGCAGCATCGCCGCAGCCGAACTTGATCATTGACAGATCGCCGAAAAGCCGCCAGGTCGCGACGGCCGAAAGGTGGTAGTAGACGTCATCGTAGGCGAACGCGCCGGGCGGGGCGAAGCGCGCCATGTAAAGACGTGCCAGAACCAAGACGGCCATGATGCCTGTCGCGGTAGAGAGAACCAGACGCTCGAGGCTGGGAATCCCGTCACGACGCGGACGTGCCGCCCTGCGGACCGCGGGCTCGGGAAGAGCGCGTGACAGAAGGTAGGCAACCGGTGGCCAGCAGAGGAACAGCAGAGGCGTGAGGACGCCAAAGTGACCCAGCAGCGTTAGAGGGGTGGTCGTCAGGAAGACGACCACGACGAATGCCGCGACGGCGCGCGTCGCCCACGATTCCCGCGGTAGGAGCAACGCCGCGATCCGCGAGCCAGCGAGCGCGAGGAGGCCGACCGTAGAGATCGCGGCGGCGAGCCCTAGGACGTCAGGCACAGGTTGGGGCCAAAGGAGCCGCGCAACCTGGACGGCGATCAAGGCCGCCGGACCTGCTTCGACAGAGGTGGAAAGTCCCGAAACGCTATTTGTCCGGAGGGGGGCTGACATCGCCGGGTCCTGGATTCTAGGGGACCGCGAAAGGGGCGCACGAGATCACGGCAGTCTTCCTCGGCCGCGGCGGGCGATGCTGGGTCTATCCTCCCCTGCGGTTCAGGTCGATGCCGTGATCACGCACGAGCCCTCGCCGGCCCCCGGACAACGCGCGGCGATCGCGAAGGGGGTACTCCTCGCTGCCGCGCTTGCCGTCGTCGCCGCTCCGCTCTCTATCGACCCTGAAACGGACTGGCTTCGGACGCCGATCCCCGCCTGTGGCGCCCTCCTCGCCCTTCTGACTCTCGCGAGCTACGGGTTTCTCTCGAGTCACGGGGCTCTCCTTAGACGCCGGACAGGCGGCTTCCGGCTGGACCTGATCGACGCGATCCTTCTTCTGGCGCTACCGCTCTACGCCCTTGCGACGTCGAACAGCCGGCTCCTCACGTCGGGCGACAACCTCGCCACGCGGAACCTCGGCCCGCTGATCGTGATGAGGCGAACATTCGATCTTTCCGACGTCTCCGAATACCAGGAGAACCCGAACCACTACTCGGCGCTCCGCGTGGGAGATCGCCTTCTCCCGGCCTTCCCCATCGGCACGGGTCTCCTGTCGGTTCCCTACGCCGCCGTCTCCCTCGAGCTCTCCGGCGGCCGCAAGACACCGCAGCTCCTCGACAGGTCGGAGAAGCAGCTCGCCGCCCTCCTCTTCGCCGCATCGGCCGTCTCCCTCTTTCTGGGCGTCCGCCGGCGGTTCGGCGAAAAGGCTGCGCTCGGCACCGCCGTCGTCTTCGGCCTCGCGACGCCGGCTCTCACGACGGGTAGCCAGGGGCTCTGGTCGACAACGGGAGAGACCTTCTGTCTCTCAGCCGCGCTCTGGTGCGTCCTCCCGGGAAAGGAATCGGACGTTCGGGCCACAGCGGGGGGCTTCGCGGCAGCAGCGGCGTTCCTCTGCCGGCCGACGGCCGTCATCCCTGCCGCTTTCATCGGGCTCGCCCTTCTCCTGACGCGACGGCGCGCGGCGCTCTTCTACGGTGCCGCCGCCACCGCCGGTTGCGCCGCCGCGGCGATCTTCCTCTTCCACCTTTACGGACATCCGCTCGGGGGATATGTCGCGCTGAACCCTGTCGCCAGCGCCTGGTCGGCGCGACCGATCGAAGGGTTTCTCGGCAACCTCGTCAGCCCGAGCCGCGGCCTTCTCGTCTTCTTCCCCTATCTTCTTGCGCTCCCCCTCGCGCGGCCGGCATTGTGGCGAAACCGCGAACTGACCTGCTGGTTCGGGGTGTCGCTCGGTACCGTCGTGTCGCTCTACGCATTGACGTCGGTCTACTGGAAGTGGTGGGGCGGGCACGGGATCGGCCCCAGGTTGATGGCCGAAGCATCGCCGTTTCTCGCGCTCCTGACGATTCCCCTCTGGACCGAGCTGGCCGGACGGCGATGGGCTCTGACATTCGTCTTCGCCACGGTCGGCTTTGCAGCGGCGACACAGGTCCTCGGCCTCTACCGGGCTGAAGCGGGGAACTGGAACGGCGACGCGCATGTCGACCAGAATCGGAAGGCCCTCTGGACGTTCCGCCAGAGCCAGATCCTCGCGATGTGGTGGCCGCGGGCGCTCGCCATTCCGCTCGAGGAAGCCAGCATCATCAGAGGCCGCCGCCGCGACGACCTCCTCACCGGCGGCCTCGACACCCTCCCAAACGGCGGCGTCATTCACGGGCCGCTGGTCGTCAGGGGCTGGGCGCGGATTCCCGGCGAGGACCTCGAGACCTGCGTTCTCCTGGACGGCAAGGAGCGTGTCCGCGGTCCGGCCGCGCGCTACCCCCGTCCCGACGTCTGCGCGGTCATCCCGCGGATGGTCGATTGCACGAAAGCCGGATTCGAGGCCCGCTTCGAATTCGAAGATGGAGACGAGGGACGCCACGAGATCACGGCCAT
>JBLMYG010000359.1:0-16002 GCA_050258155.1 Acidithiobacillales bacterium | reverse complement strand
GCATCGAGGCCGAGGTGTCGAGGACGAAGACGACATCGGCCCCGCGCCGCTCGATCTTCTCCACCCGCTCGCCCCAGCGCGGGCGGGCGAGGGCGGCGCCGAGGGCGAGGGCCGCGAGAACGACGAGGATGCGGAGCCCTGCGGCCCGAAGTCGGGACGGGGAGGCCGATGTCCGGACCGAGAGAGCGGGAGAGACGATCGCCTCCCTCCGGCGCGCGGCGGCTCGCGCCGCGGCGGCGACCAGGAGAGCCACCAGCGTTCCCGCCGCGAGTCCTGCGGCGAGAAACGCCGGGGCGCCGAACGCCGAGAGGAGCGACGAGACGAGCGCCGGGCTCCTCATTCGGGGACCACCGGGAAGAGGAAGGCGGCGAGGAGGCCCGCCACCGCCAGAAGAACGGCCGAAGGGACGGCCACGCTCGGGAAGACCTCGCGGAAGCGGGTGTAGTGCGCCGTCTTGATCTCGCTCTTCTCGAGCCGGTCGATCTCCGCGAAGGTCGAGGCGAGCCCCTCGGCGTCGGTGGCGCGGAAGAACTTACCGCCCGTGATGGCGGCGATCCGCTTGAGGAGTTCCTCGTCCACGTCGACGTTCGCGACGACCCGCCGCTCCGTGACCTTTCCCGTTTCGGGGTCGCGGACGGAGATGGGGATCTCGACCGGCCCCGAGACCGTCCCGACGCCGACGGTGTAGACGCGGACGCCGAGTGCCTTCGCGATTCCGGCCGCGGTCTCCGGGTCGATCTCGCCCGCGTTGTTCCCGCCGTCCGTGACGAGGATGATCAGCTTCGATTTCGCCTTCGAGGGGCGGAGCCGGGCGAGGGCGTTGCCGAGGGCCATCCCGATGGCCGTTCCGTCCCCCTGATCGCCGAGGGTCTGCGCGCTCAGGCTGGTGAGGAGCATCTGGCGATCGGTCGTCAGCGGCGTGACCGTGCGGGACCGGCCCGCGAAGGTCAGGAGGCCGATTCGGTCGCTGCTCCGCCCCTCGATGAACTGCCGGACGGCGTTCTTGGCGACGTGGAACCTGTTCTTCGGCTTGAAGTCCTCGGCGGCCATGGAGCCCGAGGCGTCGAGCGCGATGAAGATGTCGACGCCTTCCGTCCACGACTCGGTCCGCTCGAGCCCGAGCCGGGGGCGGGCGAGGGCCACGACGAGTCCGCTGTAGCCGAGGAGAGCGAGGGCGAAGGGGGCGTGGCGCAAGCGGAGCCGCCACGTCGGCCGCACCGCCGCGACGAAGCCAAGGGTCGGAACGGTCAGGGCGCCCTCGCCGCGCCGCTCGCGCCGGACTTTCAGGACGAGCGCCAGCGGGACGAGGAGGAGAAGCACGAGGAGCCCCGGATCCCGGAAGGCCAGCCCCGGAGGGAAGAGCGAGAGCAGCTCCTGCATGAGGCCGGTCACGACGCCTTCTCCCTTCCCTGCGCCGCGGTCGGGGGTGTGAGCTGCGCCTCAAGGTCGTCGTGAAGGCGGCGCGCGCGGGCGACGTGTTCGAGGGCCGCCTCACGGGAGGAGCGCCCTTTGCCGAACTTCACGAGGTCGGCGGCCGAGAGAAGCTCCGCCAGCCCCGTCTCCTTCGGGAGCTCGATCCCTTTCTCCCGCAGTCGTCGGAGCGTCTCGAAGCTCGTCCACTCCAGGACCGGTTCCGAGAGTCGCCTCTCGAGGTAGCGCTTCACGGCATGCGTCAGCCCGGCGTAGAACAGGCGCGGATCGTCCCCCAGCCCCTCGGCCTCACGGGCGAGCCGGTCGAGGGCCGCGAGGAGCTCGGCACCCGGCGGAAGGGAGGGGGCGGCCTCCCCGGCGCCCGCCTTTGCGCGACGCTTCCGGACGAGCCGCCACCAGACGGCGGCGAGGAGGAGAAGCGCGAGCACGGCGAGGCCGAGCCAGAAGAGGGGCGACGGCCCGGGAAGGAGGACCGGACGGTCGTCCTTCGGGGCGAGGGAGTCCGGCTTCGCGTCCTTCGGAAGGCGCGAGGCGACCAGAAGAGTCACCGACGGCGGCTGCACATCGACGGAGCTCTTGGGCGCGTCGCCGGTCTTCCTTTCTTCGAAGGCGAAATGAGGTCCGGGCACTACGACCGTCCCGGCCATGAACGGGAGGAAAGTGACGGACTGCTTCCAGAGATACGCGCTCTCGTTTCCGTCCCACTTCTCGACGATGGGAGGCTTCGGGGGAAGGAACTCCAGGACGGCCCCGCCCGGCGGCCGCTGCCCATCGGGAGGCTCCGGAGTGACGAGCGTATCGAGCCTGAGGGAGGCGCCGGCCGGGATCCGCGCCGAGTAAGTGACGGTGACCGAATCCCCGACGGAGACCGACGTTCGGTCCACGGTGACGCCGAAGACCGGAAGCGACGACTCCGACGACGGAGACATGACGGCGCCGGCCGGCGTTGCCCCGCCGCCCCCGACCTCCGATGGATTCAACTTCGAAGGATTCGCGCCCTCCCCCGCCGCGAGATGGCGGCCTGCAAGGACGAGCCAAACGGCCAGCACGGGAAGCAGAGACGTCCTCGGTCTCCTCTTCATCGCCCGGCTGCTTTCCGCCGCTCCCGGTCCCTGAAGAACTTGACGAGAGCGGTCTCGTACGGCGCGTCGGTCCGGAGCGGAATCGAGTCGATCCCCGCCGCGGTGAAGACGGCAAGCGGCGCGGGGAAGGGAGCGGCCTGCCCGCGCGCCCACGCCGAGCGGAAGGCCGGATCGCCGAGATCGAAGACCCGGGAGAGCCCGGTCTCCGCGTCGCGGAGCCGGACGAGGCCGCCCGCCGGCATCTCGATCTCGCGGGGGTCTGTGATCGGGAGCGCCACGACGTCGTGCCTCCGGTTCAGCGTCCTCGCCGCCTTTTCGTAACCGGCGGCGAGAAAGTCGGAAAGGACGAAGACGACCGCCCGCTGCTTCAGGAGCGAGGCGGCGCTCTTCAGGGCGAGGACGAGGTCGGTGCCGTGCCCGCGGGCCTCGAGGTAAAGCGCATCGCGGGCGATGGCGAGGGCGTGGTCCACCCCCTTTCGCGGGGGGATGAACCGCTCGAGCCTGTCCGAGAAAAGGAGCGCGCCGACCCGGTCGTTGTTCTTCACGGCGGCGAAGGCGAGGAGGGCGGCGAGCTCGGCCATCAGATCGCGCTTCGTCAGGTATTTCGACCCGAAGGCCTGCGAGGAAGAGACGTCGAGAAGGAGAAGGACGGTCAGGTCGCGCTCCTCGACGAACTTCTTGACGTGCGGGACGCCGGTCCGCGCGGTGACGTTCCAGTCGATGGCTCGGACGTCGTCCCCCGGAACGTACTCGCGGACCTCGGAGAACTCCATGCCGCGTCCCCGGAAGACGGAGTGGTACTCGCCGCCGAGGCCCTCGTTGACGAGGCGATTCGTCCGAATCCGGATCCGGTGGACCTTTCGGGCGATATCCCGCGGAAGCATGGGGGTCCGGGGGGCTAGAGCCCCCTGGGCAAGAATCTCGACCCGGAGGGGAGAGCGGGCCGCCTCATGGGACCTCGACGCGCTCCAGAATCCTCGAGACGACCTGGTCGCTCGTCACGTTCTCGGCCTCGGCCTCGTACGAAAGGAGGACGCGGTGGCGGAGGACGTCGAGGGCCACGCTCTTGACGTCTTCGGGGACGACGTATCCACGCCCTTCGAGGAATGCGTGCGCGCGCGCCGCCGCGAGGAGGGCGAGAGTCGCCCGCGGCGAGGCTCCGTACGCGATGAAGTCTCCGAGCTCGGCCAGCCTGTAGCTCTTCGGCTCCCGCGTGGCGGCCGCGATCTCGACGAGGTAGTTCTTGAGGCGCTCGTCCGCGTAGAGCGTCCGGACGAGGGCACGGAGCTCCCGGATCTGGGCCGGGGAGAGAACCGGGCGGACACTGGCCGAAGCCTCGGCCTCCGTCGTCTCGCCCAGCCTGTCGAGAATCTGCTTCTCCTCGGCCCTGCTCGGATAGCCGACCTTCAGCTTCATCAGGAACCGGTCGACCTGGGCCTCCGGGAGCGGATAGGTCCCCTCCTGCTCGATCGGGTTCTGCGTCGCGAGAACGATGAAGGGATCCGGCAGCGCCGCCGTTCCGTCCCCCAGCGTCACCTGTCGCTCCTGCATCGCCTCGAGAAGGGCGGACTGGACCTTCGCCGGGGCGCGGTTGATCTCGTCGGCGAGGACGACGTGAGCGAAGATGGGCCCGCGCCGGGCGACGAACTCCTGGGTCTTCGGGTTGAAGACGAGGGTGCCGACGAGGTCCGCCGGCAGCAGGTCCGGCGTGAACTGGATTCTCGCGAAGGAGGCGTCGAGCCCGCGGGCCAGCGTCCGGACCGCGAGGGTCTTGGCGAGGCCCGGCACCCCTTCGAGCAGGAGGTGCCCGTCGGCGAGAAGACCGACCACGAGCCGCTCGACGAGGGCGTTCTGGCCCACGATGACCTTCCGGATCTCGGAGAGGAGGGCGCCGACGAGGAGGGATTTCTCGCGGACCGCTGCGGCGAGAGCCGTCGGATCCGCGCCGGTGCGGACGGGACTGGCGGTTTCGGTCGTCATTCGGCTCGCTCTCGGTCGCCCCTTGCAGACAGCGTCTTTTCGGCATCGCCCGGGGTGCCGCGGCTCACGATCAGCAATCCGGATGCCTGACCCGCCGTGCCACCCTGTCGGGCGGCCTCCCCGGCGGGATCCGGGTGAACCTGCCCGCGGGACCGACGTATCCTCTGCCCCGTGCCGAAGGGCGCCGGAATTCTCGCCGGGGGTCTCGCGGCCCTCCTGGGGGCGGCACCGGGGCAGGCCGCTCCGAAGAAGAAGCCGCATCCGACGCCGACCGCGACGCCCATGCCGCAGGCGCTCCTGAGAGCCGCCGGCTCCTGCCTCGCCTGGGTCCCGGGGAAGCACCTGATCCTGGCAGAGGTGGGAACGTCGGGCCGCGTCTTCCTCGTCGACTCCTCGACCGAGATCAGAGCCGAGGTGCGGGTCGGTTCCCGCGTCCGGATCCTTTACGTCCAAGGACAGGACGGTCCCGTCGCCCGGAAGATCCTGCCGGGGCCGGTCGTGGCATCGCCCGCCTCGAAGTCCGAGACCGACTGACGGGCCGATCCCGTTCTCACTGGATGTGCGGGTCGAACTTCCTTTCCAGGGCCGCCTGCGGAGAGAGGCCGACGACGCGCTCGACGACCTGGCCCCCCTTGAAGAGCATCAGCGTCGGAATCGACATGATTCCGTAGCGTTCGGCGATCGAGGGAACGTCATCGACGTTGAGCTTGGCGACGTCGACTTTCCCTCCCCACTTCCGCGCGAGGGCGTCGACGATGGGCGCCACCTGGCGGCAGGGACCGCACCAGACCGCCCAGAAATCGACGAGGACGGGTTTCGGGTTCTTCAGAACGGAGGCGTCGAAATTCGCCTCAGAAAGCTCGAGGAGGTTTCCAGCCATTGGGGTTCCTTTCTCACGGGAAGCGGGGCTTCGGCGCTCATGCCCGCAAAGGGATGGTAGGGTGCCCGCGGTGAGAGCGTCAAGGCGCGGTCGCTTTCGGCCTCGCCATGGGCAGCATTTCCTGACGGATCCCTCCACCGTGCGACGGATTCTGGACGCCCTCGGAGCGGCCGGCGGCGCCGTCGTGATGGAGATCGGTTCGGGGCGCGGTGCCCTGACGCTCCCCCTCCTCGAGCGCGGGGCCCGTGTCGTGGCGTTCGAGATCGACGACCGCCTCGCGACGACTCTTCGCACCGCCTCGGCCGGTCGTCCCCTAGCGCTCTACACGGCCGATGCGCTCGAGGTCGATGTCGGAGCGGCCCTCGCCATGGCAGATGCGATGCCCCCCGTGCCGCTCGTCGGGAACCTCCCGTACGAATCGGCCACGCCGATGCTCCGCGCCTTCGTGAGACGCCGCGACCTTTTCTCGCGCCTCGTCGTCATGATCCAGAAGGAGGTCGCCGACAGACTGCTCGCCCGTCCGGGGGAGGCCGCCTACGGCTTTCTGACCCTCGACGTCGGGGCCCACGCCCGAGCGCGCCGTCTCTTCGACGTCCCGCCGGGAGCCTTCTCGCCGCGGCCCCGGGTCACGTCGTCGGTGGTGGAGCTCGTCCCGCGTGAGCCGGCCGCCGGGACGGACGCGGCGCTCACCGTCGCTTCGGCGGCGTTCTCGACGCGCCGGAAGACTCTCCTCAATTGTCTGACGCCGCGGTGGGGGCGTTCGCGGGCTGCGGCTGCCCTTGAGCGGCTCGGCCTTCCTCCACTCGCGCGCGGCGAGGAGCTCTCTCTCTCCCGCTTCCGCGAGCTCTCCGAAGCGCTCGAATCTCCGTCTCCGGAGGGCTGAACCGCGCCTTCTTAGCGCGGGCCCCCTGCTACAATTCCTCGATGTCAATCACCGTCGCGCAGGCGGTGCTGCTGGGAATCCTGCAGGGTCTGACGGAGTTTCTCCCCGTCTCGTCGACGGCCCATCTCGCGCTCGCGCAGAGCCTCATCCCCGGCTTCTCGCAGCCAGGCATTCTCTTCGACGTCCTCCTCCATGTCGGGACGCTCGTGGCGGTCGTGGCTTTCTTCCGGAGCCGGATCGGGGAAACGGCCGCGGGGCTCGTGTCGGCGGACGCCGGCGGGCGGCGCGCCGCGTGGAGGCTCGTCGGCCTTCTCGCTCTCGCCGTTGCCCTGACGGGTGCCATCGCGCTCCCGCTCAAGAGGCTGGCCCTTGAGACGATGACCGACGTCCGGACGATCGGCTTCTCGCTTTGCGGGACGTGCGTCCTTCTCGTCGCGGCGCAGGCGGTCGGACAAAGGCGCGGCACGGGGGGGCGCGCCCTCGCCGAGGTGCGCCCGCGGGATGCCGCACTCGTCGGTGTCTGCCAGGCGGCGTCGGCCGTCTTCCACGGCCTGTCCCGTTCCGGGAACACGATCTCCGTCGGCCTCTTCACCGGCATGTCACGAAAGGCCGCGGCCGAGTTCTCCTTCCTCCTGTCGATCCCGACGATCCTCGCGGCGGCGGCGGTGGAGAACCTCTCCGCCTGGCGTCACCATCCGGAGTCGCTCGCCTCGGGCGCCTGGCCCGTCTACCTCGTCGGGATGGCCACGGCGGCTCTGGTCGGGTACGCGGCCATCGCGGCTCTCCTCCATCTCATCGTCTCGATGAAGCTCGTCCCTTTCATCCTCTACACGGGCCTCCTCGGCCTTTTCCTCGTCGTCTTCGGACAACGGCTGGGAAGCGGATTCGTCGGCGACGTCGCGAACCTGGTTCGCTGATGTCCGCCCCTTCCCCCTCCGGACCCCCGTCGACCCTCGAGAGACGGCGCGACGAGTTTCTCGGCATCCTGCTCATCGCCGCCGGCGCCCTCCTTCTGGCGGCGCTCGTCTCGTACCACCCGCAGGACCCCTCGCTCTTCTCTTCCGTCCACGATCCCTCCGCCCACCCGCGGAACTGGGCCGGACGATTCGGGGCCTCTTTCTCCGACGGGGCCCTCCAGTTCTTCGGCCTCGCGGCGTTCGTCTTCCCTCTCGTCCTCCTCGCGGCCGGGATCCGGCTGCTCCGCTCACGCCCGACAGGGGCCTGGGGAACGCGAAGCGTCGGCCTCCTGGTCGTCCTGATGACGGCGGCGCCTCTCGCCCACCTCGCCTTCGGCCGCCCGGCCCTCCTCGGCGGCGGCCTCGGCGCCGGCGGCTACGTCGGCGACGTCCTCGCCTCGCTTCTCGTGGCGGGCCTGAATGGGCCCGGCGCGGCGATCCTCCTCGTCTCGCTCCTCGTGATCGGCC
The DNA here is from genome assembly GCA_050258155.1 of Acidithiobacillales bacterium. GTDB lineage: Bacteria > Acidobacteriota > Thermoanaerobaculia > UBA5066 > UBA5066 > DAOMFB01. Next base: position 8,322 of record JBLMYG010000359.1, on the reverse strand, counting down.
TCCTCCTGTCGACCTCGCTCTCGCTCGGCGAGGGCGTCCGCCGCGGGACGCTCCGGCTCTCCGGCTGGTGGCAGGGCCAGCTTCTCGAGAGGCGGCGCCGGAAGGAGCAGGCGGAGAAGGAACGGGTTCGCCGCGACGTGGTGAAGAAGCACCTCGAGCGGGCCAGGGAGGATGCATTGCGCCCGCCGGAGAGGGTCGAGCCCGAGTCCGGTGCGGACGTCGTCTACATCCCGTCGGTCGCAACCCTCCGCGTGAAGGAGAAGGCGGGGGAGGGACGCTTCTCGATTCGGCGGACGGTCACGGGGACGCCCGGGGAGGCGCCCCCGCCGCGCCCGGTGGCCCGCCCGGCACAGCTGAAGAAGAGCGACCCGCCGCAGCGCGTCCTGCCCTTCCCCTCGCCGAAGGAGTCGAACGGCTGGATTTTTCCCCCGGAGCGGCTCCTCCGCCCGGCGCCGAAGCGGGACCGGGAGCGGGACCGCGCCGAGTTCCAGCAGACGATGGACCTCATCGCGTCGAAGTGCCTGGAGTTCGACGTCGAGGGAATCGTCGACACCTTCACCCCCGGCCCGGTCGTCACGACTTACGAGTTCAAGCCCTCCGCCGGGGTCAAGGTGGCCCGCGTGGCGAACCTGGAGAACGACCTCGCCCTGGCGCTCGCCGCCGAGAAGGTCCGGATCGAGCGGATCCCGGGCCGGGCGGCGGTCGGCATCGAGGTGCCGAACCGGAACCGCGACGTCATCGCTCTCCGCGAGATCATCGAGAGCGAGCGGTTCCGCCGGTCCCCGTCCCTGATGACGGTCGCCCTCGGCCTCGACGTCCACGGCGAGCCGGTCGTGGCCGACCTGGCCCGGATGCCGCACCTCCTCGTGGCCGGAATGACGGGGGCCGGGAAGAGCGTCGGGATCAACGGCATGATCACGTCGATCCTTTTCAAGGCGCGTCCCGACGAGGTGAAGCTCATCCTGGTCGATCCGAAGATGAACGACATGAAGGACTGGGAGGATCTGCCGCACCTCCTCGTCCCGGTCGTGACCGAGCCGAAGAAGGCGGCCAACGCCCTGAACTGGGCCGTCGAGGAGATGGAGGGGCGGTACCGCCTCCTCTCCGAGTGGCCCGGGGTGCGGAACATCGAACAGTACAACGCGGCGATCCGGGACCCCAAGGCGCTCGCGGAGGTGAAGGAGAAGCTCGGCGACAAGCTGAAATCGGACGCGGACGGCTCCATCGCCCCCATGCCGTACATCGTCATCGTGATCGACGAGCTGGCCGACCTGATGATGACGGCCCCGCGAGAGGTCGAGGACTCGGTCGCGCGCCTCGCCCAGAAGGCGCGCGCCGTCGGCATCCACCTCATCCTGGCCACCCAGCGCCCGTCGGTGGACATCATCACCGGGACGATCAAGGCGAACCTTCCGTGCCGGATCTCCTACACGACACGGACGCGGGTCGACTCGCGGACGATCCTCGACCAGATGGGGGCCGAGCAGCTCCTCCTGCAGGGGGACATGCTCTTCCTCGCACCGGGGACGTCGTACGTGATGCGGATCCACGGCGGCTTCATCAGCGGCGAGGAGACGAAGGAGCTCTCCCGATTCCTGAAGAAGCAGGGGAGGCCGATCTACGACGAGAGCGTCACGGCCGACCGCGAGCCGGCCGGCGCCGCCGCGAACGGGAGCCGGGCCGGGGCCGACGACGCCGACCCGATGTACGACCAGGCCGCGCGCCTCGTCGTCCGCGAGCGGATGGCCTCGATCTCCTTCCTGCAGCGGCGGCTCGAGATCGGCTTTTCCCGGGCCGGGAAGCTCATCGACATGATGCAGCGCGACGGCATCGTCGGCCCGCCGGCGGGAGGCTCCAAGAGCCGCGAGGTCCTCGTCCCGCCCGAATACTTCGACGAGATCGACCGGAACCGGCGAACCTGACCCTGAGGAGGGCGTCAGTCGGCGTCGTCGGTCCGGCGCGGCAACTCCAGAAGTCGGACGTCCTCGAGGTCTCTCGGGCGTCCCGTAGCCCGCTTCGATGCGATGAGGTCCTCCCGGGAGGCGACAAAGAATTCCTGCCCCTGATACGACATCACAACTCTTCGCGCCCAGGCGTCCTCGAATAGAAGCCCCGGAGTGAGAGTCTGAACGTCGATCCGGACACGGTCGCTGAAGATCGTGATCTCGCGGGAGAGAACGTCCTGCGGGTCGGTCAGGGCCGTGGTTCCGAGCCCGGCCGCCTCCAGCGCCTTGAGGAGCCGCGTTGTGTTCTCCGGAGTGGCCTCGATCAGGATGTCGAGGTCGAACGTCGTCCGGGGAACGCCATGCGCGATCGCCGCGATACCGCCGATCACGACGTACTTAACGTCGTGGGAGCGTAAGGACGCGAAGACGCTGAGAAGGCGTTTCAGCATCGGACCCGTTCACGAGCTCAGGGTTCAGCTCGAGGGCGAGCTCGGTGAGCTCGTCGAAGAGCTCGAGCCTTTCCTGAACTGTGAGGCTCTGGAACCAGAGGGCCTTGGCCTCGGGCGATTCATCCTCGCGGTCATGTGAGACACCGGGGATCATGAAGTCATTCTAAGTGACCCTCGGAACCCTCCCCTCGTCACCCCCGGAGGCCGGCGATGCGGCGGCGGGCGGGGGCGGCGAGCGGCGCCAGCTCGGAAGCCAGAAGGTCCCCGACACGGGCCAGCTCGAGAAGGAAGCCGTCGTGCCCGCGCAGGGACCGGATCTCGCGGTAGGCCGCGCCCGCCCTGTGGGTCCAGTGCTTCACGTCCCCCGGCCCGTAGAGGACGTCGCCGGGGATCCCCACCCCGGTCAGCCTCCCCTTGAAGGCTCCGAGCGCGCGGAAGACGCCGCCGCGGCCGCGGCCGACGTCGTGCGCGTCCATGGCGTCGAGGAGTGTCAGGTAGCTCTTCGCGTCGAACCGGGCGACCAGCTTCTCGCCATGCCGCGTCAGATACGACTGGATGGCGAACGGCTCGCCGGTCCCGGCCCTTCGCCCGAAGCGCTTCTCCAGCTCGTCTGGCGTCCGGTAGGTCAGCATCCCGATCATCCGGGCGAGGGCAAGGCCCTCGGCGCCGAGCTTCTCGACGGCGACGCGCTGGATCTTGTTCCAGCCGATCCCCCATGCCGTATGGGCGGCCGGGGCGGCGAAGACGACGACGGCGTTCGACCGCTCCGGGAACGTGGCCGCCCACTCGAGGGCCACCATGCCGCCGAGGGAGCCTCCCGTCGCGAGGGCGACACGCGGGACGCCGAGGGCGTCGAGGAGGAGGCCCGCAAGGCGTGCCATGTCCCGGGTGGTCGGCGCGGCACGGGACGGGTCTCCCTCGGCGTCGCGATAGCGGGTGCCGTAGCAGGAGCCGAGCAGGTTCGGGCAGAGGACGGCCCACCGCCGCGTGTTGACCGGCCTCTCCGGCCCGACGACGTCCGGGAAGAAACCTCCCAGGTCCGCAGGGCCTCCGGTGAGGGAATGAAAGACGAGAACGACGTTGCCGCCGCCGGCCGCGATCTCTCCCATGACGCCGTACGCCACGGTCACGTGGCGGAGAAGAACTCCAGAGTCGAGCCGGAACTCCGGGACGAGGTAGGTCTCGACGCGCGGCGCGGTCATGCCGCGTTCTCCCCTCTCGCACCGGCTTGCTCCGTGCGGATCCAGGTGCCGTAGGGCCCGTCGGCCAGCGGGGCGCGGAAAGAATAGACGCGGAGGGGAAGGCCGAATCGTCCCGCGAGCCGGGCCGCATCGGGGTGGACGACCTGCGCCCCCCGCTCGGCCAGCCGGAGCAGCCCTTCGTGAGAGAGATAGGCGAGCGGTCGGGCTTCCGGATGGAACCGGGGATCGCCGTCGAAGACGGCCTCGACATCGGTGACGATCTCGCAGGCGGCCGCTCCGAGGGCGACGGCGAGCGCGACGGCGCTCGTGTCCGAGCTCCCCCGGCCCAGAGTCACCGTCTCGCCGTCGGCACGGACCCCCTGGAAGCCGGCGACGACGGGGACGACGCCGGCGGCCAGGAGGGAACGAAGCCGTGCTGGATCGATCTTCTCGATCCGTCCGGCGCCGAAGGGGCCGGCGGCGCGGACGCCTGCCTCGTTTCCGCGCAGGCTGATGGCCCGAACCCCGAAGGCGGCGAGCGCGGCGGCGAAGAAAGCCGCTGAGAGCTCTTCGCCCGAGGCGAGGGCGCGGTCGGTTTCGCGGTCCGCCGCACCGGCGCGGCCGATGCGCCGCAGCTCCGAGAGGATCCGGTCGGTCGCGTGCCCCCGGGCGCTGACGACGACGGCGACCGGCATTCCTGACGCGACGCGCCCGGCGACGCGACGGGCGGCCCGGCGGACGCGGGCGGACGTCTCGAGCGAGGTCCCCCCGAACTTGAGGACGACGGGAAGGGGGGCGCTCACGGCGCCACCTCGCCGAGGGCCCCGTCGAGATCCTCGATCAGGTCTTCCACGTCCTCGATCCCCGCCGAGATCCGGATCAGGTCGGGCGTCACGCCGGCGGCACGCCGCTCGGCCTCGGAGAGCTGCTCGTGTGTCGTGCTCCAGGGGTGGATGATCAGGCTCTTGGCGTCGCCGACGTTCGCCACGAGAGAGAAGAGCTTCGCCCGTGCGATCGTCCGCCGCGCAGCCCCCTCCCCGCCCCTGACGCCGAACGTCACGACGCCTCCGAAGCCGCCGTCGAGGTAGCGTTTGGCCCGCGCGTGGCTCGGGTGCGACGGGAGGCCGGGGTAGCTGACCCAGGCCACGGCCGGATGCCGCTCCAGATGCCGCGCGAGGGCGAGGGCGTTTTCCGAGTGCCGGACGATCCGGAGGTGGAGCGTCTCGAGCCCCTGCAGAAAGAGGAAGGAGTTGAAGGGCGACGCGCAGGCCCCGAGGTCCCGGAGGAGGACGACACGCAGCCGGACGGCATAGGCCGCGCTCCCGAAGAGTTCGGCGAAGCAGAGGCCGTGGTAGGCAGCCTCCGGTTCGACGAAGTACGACCGGAAACGGGGGGCGCGGCCGAAGTCGAATCGCCCGCCGTCCACGACGATGCCACCGATCGCCGTCCCGTGGCCACCGATCCACTTCGTCGCGGAATGGATCACGATGTCGGCACCGTGCTCGAAGGGCCGGCAGAGGAGCGGCGTCGCGAACGTGTTGTCCACGACGAGCGGGAGGCCGGCCGCATGCGCGACGTCGGCGAGGGCGGCGAAGTCCGGGACGTCGAGCTTCGGGTTGCCGATCGTCTCGACATAGACGGCGCGGGTCGTTTCGTCGATGGCGGCGGCGACGGCGGCGGAGTCGTGGATGTCGATGAAGCGCGTCGCGATGCCGAGGCGCGCGAGAGTGTGTGAAAAAAGGGCGTGAGTCCCGCCGTAGAGCGTCGAGGAGGAGACGATCGAGTCGCCGGCCCTCGCCAGGTTCAGGATCGCGAGCGTCTCGGCGGCCTGCCCGCTGGAGGTGGCGACCGCCGCGACCCCTCCTTCGAGCTCGGCGATTCGCCTCTCGAAGACGTCGGTCGTCGGATTCATGATCCGCGTGTAGATGTTCCCCGGCTGTCGGAGGCCGAAGAGATCCGCCGCGTGCTCCGGACCGTCGAAGACGTACGACGTCGTGGCGTAGATCGGGACGGCGCGGGCGTGCGTCGTCGGGTCGGCCGTTTCCTGCGCGGAGTGGACGGCGCGTGTGCCGGGTCGGAGTCGGGCCGGGGCGTTCGGGGTCAGAGGCATTGGCGTCTCCGCTTCTTCCTTCGTCTCTCTGCCTCGCCCGGGGGCCGGAAAAAACGAAACCGGCCCTCGGGAGAGGGCCGGTTGAAGATCGCCGGCCTGGCCGGCTTCTGGTGCAGCGTCGGTTGCTGGGCGGCTGACCCTTCGCTACACGCTCCTCCCTCTCCGCGATGGGAGCATTCCCATGGACATGCTCATTCGCGAGGAGAGGAGAGCGCGTTTCATCTTCCGCGCAACGTAGACTCCGCTCCTGGCCTTGTCAAGGAGATTCTGGAGGGGGCGGCTCGTGAAGTCGCCGGGGGCAGGCGTTCTCCGGAGCAGAGGGGCTCGGGGAACCCGCAGCGGGTTCCCCGAGAGGCTGACCAGCCGCCGACTTTCCCCTCCACCGGGGTCGGCCAATGGCCGAGAAAGGTCGGCTATTTCTTGGCGCCGAGGATCGAGTCCTTGGCGGCTTTCGCGACGCGGAACTTCACGACGCGCTTGGCGGGAATCTTGATGGCCTCGCCCGTGGCCGGGTTGCGGCCCATGCGCGCCTTGCGGTTCACGAGCACGAGCTTGCCGAGGCCCGGCAGCGTGAAGGAGTTCTTCGCCTGCTTGTAGGCGAGGGTCGCCAGCTCCTCGAGGAACTGCGCGGCGACCTTCTTGGTCGTGCCCGTCTTGTCGGCGAGGTGCTCCGCGATCTGCGATTTCGTCATGCCAGCCATGGAATCCGTCCTTTCGTTCGATTCACTTGCCCGAAGGCTCGGAGATTCTATACACGAAGTCGGGCGATTTCGGCAGGAATTCGTGCGGGGAGTGGGGCGAGGCTCCCGATAGACTCTCCGCCGTGCGGCTCGTCTTCTTCGGCTCGCCCGACTTCGCGGTACCGTCGCTGTCGGCCCTCCTCGGCGCGGGGCACGACGTGACGCTCGTCGTCTCGCAGCCGGCGCGGCCTGCCGGCCGTCGGGCGGAGCTCTCCGACCCCGTCGTCGCGCGACTGGGGAGGGAGCGAGGTCTCCCCGTCGACCAGCCCCCGAGCCTGAAGACGGACGAGGCCGTGTCCCGCCTCGCCGCCGCCGGAGCCGAGCTCTTCGTGGTCGTGGCGTACGGGAAGATCCTCCCGCAGAGGGTGCTCGACCTTCCGCGGTCCGGCGCGGTCAACGTCCATGGATCACTTCTGCCCCGCTGGCGCGGTGCCTCGCCGGTGCAGGCGGCGATCCTCGCCGGAGACGCGGTGACCGGCGTCACGGTCATGAAGATGGACGCCGGCATGGACACCGGCCCCGTTTACGCGGTCGAGGAGACGAGGATCGAGGTGGGGGAGACCGCGGAGACCCTCGGTGCGCGGCTCGCAACAATGGGAGCAGACCTCCTTGTGGAGACTCTCTTGTTCCTAGAGGGTAAGAAAGCCGGGGTCCAGACAGACCGCTTGGCCGAAGCCGAGCGGGCGCGGCCGGACGCCATGCCCTATTCACCTTCTAGGAAATTCTTCTTTCCCCCGTCTCCCCAAGATTCTTCGCAGGCGACCTACTGCCCGAAGATCACGCGCGAGGACGGGCTGGTCGACTGGACCCTTCCCGCCCTCACCCTCGTTCGTCGGGATCGGGCGTTCACCCCCTGGCCCGGTCTGTTCACCTTCCGGGAAAAGACCCGGCTGAAGATCGCGGGCCTGACGCTCGTCGAGGGCAAGCGCCCCAGTCCGCCTCCGGGAACCGTTCTTTCCATTTCCGCCGCTCTGGTCGTGGCCTGCGGCGAGGGGTCCGTCGCCGTCCGTGAGCTGCAGGCGGAGGGGCGAAGGAAGCTTCCCGCGGCGGAGTTCGCACGGGGTGAGCGCGTCCTCCCGGGCGAAGTCTGGCCCTCATGACGCCACCGGCCGCCGGATCCCGCGACCGACCGGTTCGCTGGCTCGCCCTCGGCATTCTCCTGCGCGTCGAGCGCGACGGCGCGCACGCGGCGCCACTCCTCGACGCCCGCTCCACCGGCCTTCCACCGCGCGATCGGGGCCTCCTTCGCGCCCTCGTCAAGAAGACGCTCCGCGGGGCGATCCGGCTCGACCACGTCCTCGCACGCCATCTCGACCGGCCCGCCGCCGGTCTCGACTCCGTCGTCCGGTCGGCCCTCCGCCTCGGTGCCGCGCAGCTCCTCCTGATGGACCGGATCCCGAAACACGCCGCTGTCGCGGGGACCGTCGAGGCCGTCCGGCGGGCCTCGCCCCGGGCCGTCGGCCTCGTGAACGCCGTCCTCCGGCGGGTGGCCTCGGAAGAGGAGCGGCCGGGGCGGATCGTCCTTCCCGAATCCGCCCCAAGGTCTCTGCGTCTGGCCCTGGAGTATTCGCACCCGGAATGGCTGGTCCGCCGGTGGCTCGCCGACCTTGGCGACGAGGGGGCGGAGAGGGCGCTGGCCGCGGACCAGACCGATGCGCCTCTCGATCTCCTTGCCGACCCGCGCCTCGGAGGGATCGGTGCGATCCGCGCTCGCCTCTCCGCCGACGGGATTGCGACGGAGCTTTCCCCGTGGGCCCCGCTCGCACTCACCGTGATCTCCGGAGAGGCGGCGCGGCACCCCCTCGTCCGGTCCGGTGCCCTCGCCGTCGTCGACGTGGCAGCGCAGGCGATGGTCGAGGCGCTCCCCCCGGCGGGCCTCGTCGTGGATATGGCGGC
>JBLMYG010000358.1:0-8565 GCA_050258155.1 Acidithiobacillales bacterium | reverse complement strand
CCACGAGAACGGCGGCCCCCGCCGCCCGCCCGAGAGCGGACGCGGCGGAGAGGTCGGTGTTCGAGAGGAGGGGGTTCGACGGCGTCTCCAGCCAGAGGAGGGACGCGCCGGCGGAGAGGATCCGCTCCAGCGCCGCGAGGTCTGTCATGTCGCAGAAGACCGCCGAAAGCCCCCACGCCGGGAGGAACTCCTTCGCCGCCACGCGGTAGCCGTAGTAGACGTCCTCCGGCAGGATGACGCGCCCCCCGGGCCGGAGCGCCTGGAGAACGGCCACGCCGGCCGCCATCCCGGAGGCGAAAGAGAGCGCGGCCTCGCCGCCGTCGAGCGGCGCGAGAGCCGCTTCGAGGAGGTCGTGCATCGGATGCGAGTCGCGGATGTAGGTGTGGCCGCCGAGGGGCGCGCCCGTCTCGTCCCGCTCGAAGGTCGTGGCGAGGTGGATGGGAGGCGCCACGCCTCCCGTCTCGTCGGGCGTCCGGCCCGCGTGAACCGCCAGCGTCTCGAAGCGCATCGTCCCTCCCCGACCCGGCCGCGCACCGCTGTGGAACAATCAACCCGTGGTAAAGGGGATCTCCCGCGGCACGCTCGCCGTCCTGTTTCTCGCTCATACAGCTCCCGCCCTCGCTTGGCAAGAGGTCCCTCCCGGCAAGAGCGTCGGCGAGGACGTGAAGCGGGAACGCGAGCGGCTCGCGAACTACCGGTGGCGGCTCAAGACCGAGATGAAGGTGGACGGGCAGCTCCGTCTGACCCGCGTCGAGGACGTGAACCTGAGCCCGACCGGCGGATTCCAGAAGAAGCTCGTCCGCTTCGAGCGCGCGCCCGAGCCGACGCCGGTCCCCCCCAGCGATCCCCGTGCGTTTCTCGGCGCCCCCCCCTCCCCGGAGGACGACGACCGGTTCTTCGACGCCGCGCAGTTCCTGATGGAGCTCTATGCCCGCCTCTCGCCCGAACAGATCAGCGCGTGGGCGGCCCGGGCGAAGCTGCTCCCGCCCGACCCCGACCGGCCGGGCCTCCTCCGGATGGCAGGGCGCGGTCTCGGCCGTCCGCAGGACGACGCGGTCGTCTATCTCGACCCCCAGTCGCGCCGGGCGACCGAGGTCGAGGTGAAGACGACGGTCGGGCCCGAGGTGAAGGAGATCGCCTTCATCCGGGCCACCTTCGAGCTCCTGAACCCGGCGAGCCCGGAAGCACCCGCCGCCGTCATCCCGAAGCGGATCTTCCTCAACATGAGCCGTGGCAAGCACGCCGTGGCACTGGAGATGGAGACCTCGGACTGGAGGGTGTGGAGATAATGGCTACGTGCCCGCCAGCCGCTCGATGATCGGAGGGATCAGCGACGTGGCCAGGTCCCGGCGGGAGCCTCCGCCGAGGACCACCTCCAGCCTCCCGCCGCAGACTTCCCCGGCCAGGCCCGTCATCAGGTCGGCGACTTTCCAGTAGCAGGGCCCCGTCAGGCCGATGTCCCCGTACTCCCCCTCGTGCGTGTCGAAGCCGAAGTACCAGAAGAGAAGGTCGGGCGAGAAGTCGCGGATGCGCCCGGGGGCGCTGCGCGCCACGAGGTCGAAGTAGACGTCGTTCATCGGCCGCTCCCCTCGCCTTCCCTCCCATGGGCCCGGACAGGCCACGTCCACCTTCGATCCGTCGGGGGACTCGTAGTCCGCCCCGCAGAAGCAGACGTGAAGGACGTCCGGGTCACCCCGGAAGAGGTCGCGGGTACCGTTGCCGTGGTGGGCGTCCGTGTCGACGATGGCGAAGCGTCCGAGTCCGTGCTTCTCCCTCAGATTGACGATCGAGAGCGCCACGTCGTTGAAGCAGCAGAAGCCCCAGAAGTCGTCCCGGCTCGCGTGATGTCCCCCCGCGCCGATGAAGGCGAAGGCATTGTCGATCTTCCCCTCCGCGATCATCGCTCCCGCGGCGACGACGCCCCCCGCCGAACGCCAGGCGGTGGAGCAGAGGGGATCGTGCCCCACCCGGTCCAGAAGCTCCGGCGTGTGGACCTTCAGAAGGAGCTCTTCCGAGACCGGCTCCGGCTCGTAGAGCCGGACGCGGCCGCTCGCGAGGAGTCCGTCGATCGCCTCGGGAAAGTCCGCCAGCCGCGTCCCCACCGTCAGGTAGCTCCGCCTCGAGAAGGAGGGGTGGTAGAAGACGCCGGTCTTTGCGGACGCCATGCCCGGGACTCTCTCACGGACGGCGCGCCGGCGGAACCGGCGGACCTCCGCCCGGCCGCCGGAGAGATCCGGAATGTGTCTCAATTCCAACGAGTTGCCGGCCGGCCGCGCCCGCGGGCGGGTCAAAACCCGCGCCGCGACTGTCTCAGCCGTTAGGGATTCCCCCCGGCGGGGAACGGAAGGAGTTCGATCATGTCGTCGCAGCGAACGGTGTTCGGCGCCTTCGACCAGGGCCAGATCCCCACGATCGCCTGCTTCAACCAGGCGACGACCCCCCTCGGGCTCGATCTGAAGCTGCTCGTGCCCGCCCTGCAGAGGTTCGTCGACGACTGTGTCGTTCCGGTCTGGGGGACGCCGGCGAAGCTCGCCCTTTCCACCGGCTTCATCCCCGGCGCCTGGGCCGTCGTCTTCCTCGACATGGCGGATGCGCCGGGCGCGCTCGCGTACCACGACCTGACGCCGGACGGATTTCCCCTCTCGAAGGTCTTCGTCAAGACGATTCTCGACGACAACGCCTCCCTGAGCGTCGCCACGTCGCACGAGCTCGTCGAGATGCTCGTCGACCCGGCGATCAACCTCTGGACGGTGGGACCGGAGGCCGGCACCTTCTACGCGTACGAGTCGGCCGACCCGGTGGAAGAGGAGTCTTTCCCGCTCGCCGGCTTCGACATGACCGACTTCGTCTACCCGTCGTACTTCGAGGACTTCCACAAGCCCGGCGCCACGCAGTTCGACTACCTGAAGAAGGTCCAGAAGCCCTTCCAGATCCTGAAGGGGGGCTACCAGATCATCTTCAAGAAGGGGAAGGAATCGCAGGTGTTCGGCTCGGAGGCGAAGAGGAAGCGCTTCGCGAAGGAGGACCGGCGCGGCCACCGGAGCGAGTCCCGGGCCGTGGCGATGACGAACCGCACCTGCCGCAAGGTCCGCGGCCAATACCTCCACGACACCCTCTGCCGGTCCCGGCCGCACCCGGGGCAGGTGATCTCCTAGAGCGACGTCACCCCCTCGCCGCTCCGGCGGAGGAACACGCTGCTTCCGACCAGAAGCAGCAGGGCGCCGTTCCCCACCAGAACCCACGGCGCGGACATGAGCCCGACGAGAAGGCCCGCGATGACGCTGCCGAGGGGCATGGCTCCCCGAAAAGCGAGGGAATAGACGCTCACGACGCGGCCGCGCATCCGGTCCTCCACACTCGTCTGGACGAGCGTCATGAACATCGCGAAGACGATCATCAGGGCCGCGCCCGCGAAGAAGAGGAGGGCGAACGAGAGCCACTTCGTCCGAGAGAGGGCGAAGCCGATCAGAAGGACGCCGAAGGTCATCTGCATCGCGACGGCGACGGCGCCGCGGCGCTTGACATGCCCGAAGCCAGCAGCTCCGAGCGCTCCAACGACGGCCCCGAGGCCGAAGATGGCGAGAAACGAGCTGAGCACTTTCACGTCCCCCCGAAAGACATTCTTCGCGAAGACGGGGAGGAACGTCAGGAGCGGAAACGCGCAGAGGCTGCCGATGAACGCGAGGCCGATGAGCCCGCGGAGCGCGCGGTCGCCGTGTGCCGCTTTCAGGCCGGCCTTCAGGTTCTCGAGGACGCTTCCGCTCGCCGCTCCCGTCGGGGCGCCGCGATGGAGAAAGAGGAGCGCGACAATGACCGCGAAGAACGAGACCCCGTTGAGCCCGAAGCACGCGGCGGCACCGAGCGTCGCGAACGCGGCTCCGGCGAGGACCGGGCCGATGACGCGGGCGAGGTTGAACTGGATCGAGTTCAGCGCGACGGCGTTCGGGACGTCCTCCTTGTCGACGAGCGTCGGGACGAGGGCCTGGTACGCGGGGCCGCCAAAGGACGTCGCGAGCCCGACGACGAAGGAGAGGACGAGGATCATCCAGACCTGGATGCGGCCCGCGTAGATGAGGCCGGCAAGGAGAAATGCCGACGAGAGCTGGACCACCTGCGAGCCGAGGAGGATTCGGCGCCGGTCCATGCGGTCTGCGAGAACGCCGCCGACGAGGGAGAAAGCGAGGAACGGCGCTTGTTGCAGCGCGTCGGCCCACGCGAGGTACTGCGGATTTCCAGAGATCGTCAGGAGGAACCAACTCTGCGCGACCGACTGCATCCACGTGCCGACGCTGGAGATGAAAGCTCCGGCCCAGAGCAGGCTGAAGTCGCGGTACGTGAAGGCCTTGAAAACCAGTCTCAGCTTCTCGCGCACGCGCGGAGTCTCGCACGGCGCCCGCTATCGGGATGCCGTCTCAACAAAAGCTGCCTGATTCGTAGTATAAGTCGCGTCTCGTAATGCCTCAGCTCTTCGCCCGAAGCGCCAACGCCCTCGTTCGCGCGTCTCTCGTCGGAGCGGTCGTCGCCATCGGGCTCCTGGGGGCGGTCGGATGGGGCCTAGCCCACTCCGGCTTCCAGACGGGGCAGGGGATCACCGTCTATCAGAACGTTCCGTTCAGCCACGACCATCATGTTTCCGGCCTCGGCATCGACTGCCGCTACTGCCACACTGGCGTCGAGACGTCGCCCTTCGCGGGCATCCCGCCGACCGCGACCTGCTATAACTGCCACAAGATCATCTGGAAGGACGCCCCGATGCTCGAGCCGGTGCGCGAGAGCTTCCGCACGGGCCGGCCGCTCGTCTGGAACCGCGTCTACGACCTCCCCGACTTCGTCTACTTCGACCACTCCATCCACGTGGCGAAGGGGATCGGTTGCGTCTCGTGCCATGGAAGGATCGACGAGATGAAGCTGACGGCTCAGGCGACCTCCCTCCAGATGGCCTGGTGCCTCGACTGCCACCGGCACCCCGAGAACTTCATCCGGCCGCGGAGCGAAGTGTTCAACATGGCGTGGAAGGCGAAGGACCAGCGGTCGCTCGGCGAGCGGCTCGTCAAGGAATACAAGCTTCGCCCCACGTTCGCGCTGACGAACTGCAGCACCTGCCATCGCTGAGGAAAGAGGAGCCGGGGCCGCATGTCGATGAAAAGAGAGACGGAGGAGGGCGCTGTGGGACGGCCTCGCCCGCCGAAGGAGACGCCGGTCCGGCCCGAAGCGGACCTCCCTCCGGCCACCCCGGACCTCGACGCGCTCACGGCGAAGCTCCGGACCCGGTCGGGCCGGAGCTGGTGGCGGAGCCTCGAGGAGATCGCGGAGACGCCGGAGTTCCGCCGGCTGCTCCAGCGCGAGTTCCCGAGTCACGCTGCCGAGTGGGACGAGGGGGACGAGGGATTTTCTCGCCGCCGCTTTCTCGAGCTGGCCGGCGCGTCGCTCGCGCTCGGGGGTCTCGCCGCCTGTACGCGCCAGCCGCAGGAGCAGATCATTCCCTATGTCAAGCAGCCCGAAGAGGTCCTCCCGGGGCGCCCGCTCTTCTTCGCAACCGCGTTCCCGCTCGCCGGCTACGCGACGGGGCTGATCGTCGAGAGCAACACCGGCCGCCCCACGAAGATCGAGGGGAATCCCGACCACCCCTCGAGCCTCGGGGCGACCGACGCCTTCGCGCAGGCCTCTGTCCTGGGTCTCTACGACCCCGACCGCTCGCAGACAATCACCGAGTTCGGGAAGATCCGGACGTGGACGGCCCTTGCCGACGCGGTCGGCGCGAAGATGACGCCTCTCAGGGGTCTCAAGGGGGAGGGTCTTCGGATCCTGACGGGCACCGTCACCTCGCCGACGCTCGCCGGCCAGCTCGCCTCGCTTCTGGCCGCCCTGCCGAAGGCGAAGTGGCACCAGTGGGAGGCCGCCGGACGCGACCGCGTCCGCGCGGGGGCGCGACTCGCCTTTGGCCGCGACGTGGAGATCCGGTACGACTTCGGTAACGCCGACGTCGTCGTCGCCCTCGACGCCGATCCCTTCGTGGAGGGGCCGGGCCACCTCGTCCACGCGCGGAGCTTCGCCCGGAGACGAAGGGCACAGGCCGTCGACCCGACGGCCGCTCCCCTCCGCTTCTACTCGGTCGAGACGACGCCGACGGCGAGCGGAGTTCTCGCCGACCACAGGCTCACCGTCGGCCCGGCCGACCTCCCCGCCGCAGCGGTTGCCCTCGGCGCCACTCTCGGCCTCCCGGGCGTCGACATCCCTTCGGGGCTCGGCGAGGCGAGAAAGGCCTTCTTCGACGCCGCCGCGGCGGACCTCCTGAAGAGCCGCGGGCGTGCCATCGTCGTCGCGGGCGAGTACGCGGCGCCCGGTGTCCATGCTCTCGCCGTGGCCATCAATCAGCGTCTCGGCGCCCTGGGGACCACCCTCCTCGTCACCGATCCCGTCGAGGCGAACCCCGTCGATCAGGCCGCCTCGATCCGGGACCTGGCCGCCGACCTTGACGCCGGCAAGGTCGACCTCCTCGTCATCCTGGGGGGCAACCCGGTCTTCGACGCCCCGGCCGACCTCGACTTCGGAAACGCCCTGAAGAAGGCGGGGCTCCGCGTCCACCTCTCGCTTTACGACGACGAGACAAGCGCCTACTGCCAGTGGCACGTCCCCGAGGCCCACTATCTCGAGACGTGGGGCGACTCCCGCGGGCACGACGGGACGGCCGTCATCCAGCAGCCGCTCGTCGACCCGCTCTACGGCGGCAGCTCTCCCCTCGAGATCGTCCACCTCCTCTCCGTCGCCGGCACCGAGGCTCCGCAGAAGGCGCCGCCGATGGAGATCGTCAAGACCCACTGGCAGAAGGCGCGCGGCGGGGCCGACTTCGAGCCGTTCTGGCGGAAGTCGCTCAACGACGGGTCCGTTGCCGGCACGACGCTCCCGCCCATGGAGATCGCACCGACGCCCGGGGCCGCAGCCTCGGCTGCTGCCGCGCTCGGCGTCGGGGCGCGGGCCTTCGCTTCCTCCACGGACGCGCTGACCATTCTGTTCCGTCCCGATCCGGGGATCTTCGACGGCCGCTTCGCCAACAATCCCTGGCTTCAGGAGCTGCCGCGCCCGCTGACGAAGCTGACCTGGGACAACGCCGCGCACGTCTCGGTCGCCACGGCGCAGAAGATGGGCGCAAAGACGGGTGACGTCGTCACCCTCGCCGTGAAGGGTCGGTCGATCGAGGCG
This sequence comes from Acidithiobacillales bacterium, assembly GCA_050258155.1. GTDB lineage: Bacteria > Acidobacteriota > Thermoanaerobaculia > UBA5066 > UBA5066 > DAOMFB01. The sequence continues at coordinate 1,365 of JBLMYG010000358.1, read as the reverse complement.
CCGGTCCTGATCCTTCCGGGCCAGCCCGACGGGACCGTCACCCTCCACTATGGCCACGGCCGGACGCGGGCGGGGCAGGTCGGAAACGGCACCGGCTTCGACGCTTTTCCCATCCGGACGTCGGACGCCCTCTGGGAGGCGCCCGTCACCGCGGCGAAGACGGGACGGCGCCACGAGCTCGTCACGACGCAGCATCACTTCAACATGGAAGGGCGAAATCTCGTCCGTGCCGGTACGCTCGCGCTCTATAGGCAGAACCCCGGCTTCGTCGCCGAGATGAACGAGCCGGAGCCCAAGGACGTCAGCCTCTACCCGGGCTTCGAGTACAAGAACCACGCCTGGGGAATGTCGGTGAACCTCTCGGCCTGCACCGGCTGCAACGCCTGCGTCGTGGCCTGCGTTTCCGAGAACAACATTCCGACCGTCGGGAAGGACCAGGTCCGGCGCGGCCGCGAGATGCAGTGGATCCGGATCGACCGCTACTACGAGGGGTCTCCCGCAGGTCCCGTCGCCCTGAACCAGCCCGTCTTCTGCATGCACTGCGAAAAGGCCCCCTGCGAGGTCGTCTGCCCCGTGGCCGCCACGACGCACAGCGAGGAAGGGCTGAACGAGATGACGTACAACCGGTGCGTCGGGACGAGGTACTGCTCGAACAACTGTCCCTACAAGGTGCGGCGGTTCAACTTCTACGACTTCAACAAGGACAAGTGGCTTCCGAGCCTCACGGCGGCGGCCAATCCGGACGTGACCGTCCGGACGCTCGGCGTCATGGAGAAGTGCACCTACTGCGTGCAGAGAATCAACCGGGCCCGGATCGACGCCGAGCGCGAGAACCGTCCGCTCCGGGACGGCGAGATCCGGACCGCCTGCCAGCAGGTCTGCCCAACGGAGGCGCTCGTTTTCGGAGACGTCAACGACCCGGCCTCGAGGGTCTCGGCGCTCAAGAAGGAGCCGCTGAACTACGCCCTCCTCGGGAGCCTCGACACCCGGCCCCGGACGACATACCTCGCGAAGCTGTCGAACCCGAACCCGGCTCTTCCGGGGGACGAGGGATGAGAGACGCCTTTCTCGAGCGTCCGCCTCTCATCGCGCCCGGCCACACGCCGGCGACGGTCACCGACAAGATCGCGGCGACCGTCCTCGAGAGGACGCCGCGGTGGTGGCTCGTCGGCTTCGGTTTCTCGTTCCTCCTTCTCATGGTCTTCCTGAACGCCGTGACGTACCTCTTCTACAAGGGCGTCGGCATCTGGGGGATCAACATCCCGGTCGGCTGGGGCTGGGCCATCATCAACTTCGTCTGGTGGATCGGCATCGGCCACGCCGGGACGCTCATCTCGGCCATCCTCCTCCTTCTCCGGCAGCAGT
>JBLMYG010000357.1:0-4832 GCA_050258155.1 Acidithiobacillales bacterium | reverse complement strand
CAGGTTGTCGAGGAGGCACTTCGCGGAGACGAACGACACGCCGTGCTCTCGCGATGGTCCGCCGAACAGAACGGCAACGCGTTTCGTCTGGCCCGGCCTGGTTCGGAGCTTCACTGTCGCCTCCATTTCCCGCGGGCCAGAATGATGCACCCCGAGAGCCCCAGCAGCGTCACAGCCGCTCCCGGGACGAGACCCGGCGGCGCATAGCTCCATGAGACCTCGTGCGTCCCGGTCGGCACGACGATCCCCATCCCTGCCACGTTCGACAAGACGAGCGGCGAGACAGCACCGTCGACGCGGCCGGTCCAGCCCGCGGCCAGCGGCGTCTGGAGAAGCGCGAGACAAGTCCCGTGACAGACGACGCGAGCCGAGACGCGGGACGACCGCATCCTGAGAGCGTCCAGCCGGCCCGTCCCGCCCAGGCCGAGCGGCCGGTCGAGGAGCGCCGCCTGCGAAAAGTCGGTTTCGTCGAGGGCGGCGTCCCACCGGCCCCGCCAGAGCTTCTCCGCCACGGCGACCCGGACCAACGCGAGTCTCCGAGGGTTCCGATAGATTGCGCCCCTCTCGGTCGTCGGCGCCCTCTCCCATCCGGCTGTGAACGGTGCGCCCTCCGGCAGCGGACCGGACGAGAGCATCCACCCGACGCCCCAGGCCCCCGCAAGGCCGCTCCAGGGAACGAGGACCGTTCCGAGCAGGGGATCGCTCACGCCGAGAGCTTCCTGCAAGGCCCTGAACGACGGTGGCGCAACCGGGTCGTTCGCCCGAAGGTCGGAAAGGCCGAGGCGTGCGGCGAGGTTCGGCGGGAGGGTCGCCGCGTACCCGAGGATCCGGTCGCCCGGAGCCGCAAGGCGGCGAAGCTCCTGCACGGCCGGAGGCACCGGCTCCGGGACCGAGGCCGGCAGGACCCTCCACCCGATCAGGAGGACCTCGGTTGCGACGACGGCTGGAAGAGCCACGCCGGCCGCTCTCCGGCCGCAGAGGGCCGCCGAGATCAAAAGCACCGGAACGACCGCGGGCGAGAGCGCCGCCAGGGTCAGGGGCCTCAGCGGGGAGGTGGCGAGAAGCGCGACAACCGCGATGCCGAGGAGGATGGCCGCCGGGATCAGGAGGCCGCCGCGGCGCCTCTCGATCCAGGCATCCACACCGAGGCTCGCGAGCAGGACGACTCCGAATCCGAGCAGGAAGCCTGCTCGGTGCCACAGGAGCTTCGAGAAGAGCGGCAACGCGAGGAAGAGCTGGCGAAACCCGGGCACGGTGAAGAGAAAGCCGGCGCCGAGAAGCCCCATCGAAAGGAAGGCGAGCGCCGCGCGGCGGTGGCGGCGCCTCGGCACGGCGGCTGCGGCCAGCGCCCACGGGGCGACCCCGACGCTGAAGGCGATTCCCGCAGCGGCGAAGTCCTGCCGCCACGTCCCGTCGGCCGGGTGTCCGAACCGCCACGGCACGAAGAGCGTCGAAGCCACCATCTTGGAGAGGGTGGGCCCGAGCGGCGTGACCGGGGAGGCGGATCCCTCGCTCCAGACCCGGGGAATGGAGAGAACGACCGGCAGGAGTCCCACGGCCGATACGAGAAGCGCGGCTGCGAGCGGCGCCACGGCGCGGCCGAGCCGGCGAGTCTTTCCGAAGGCGAGCACGAATCCGGCGAGCGCCGTGGCGAGAAAGAGGAATCCCGCCCCCTCGAGGCTGACACCGCCTCCGAGAAGGGCACCGAAGAGGAGGGCGAGGGCTGCCGAGGAGGCACGGCTCCCACGAAGGGCGCCGAGGAGGAAATGGAGCGCCCAGGGCGCCGATGCGTACAACCACCCCATCGGAGAGACGAGCCACGAGAGGGTCCCGAGGCCGAACCCCCACGCGATCCCGCCGACGGACGCCGCGACCGGGCGAAGACCGAGACGCCGCGAGAAGAAGAACATCCCGAGGGCCGCCGCCTCGAGCTTCAGGAGCGACATCACGTCGGTGCCGTTCTCGGGTCCGAAGAGCCAGACCGGCAGCTGCGGGGGGAAGAGAAGACACGACTGCCCCCCCGAAAAGAGAGGAAGCCCTCCGCCGATCCGGTCGCTGATCCACGGAGCCTCTCCATTCGCCACGAGGCGCCGGACCTCCGCCCACCAGACGTGGAGCTGCGTCGGAAGATCGACCTGGTCGGGCGAGCCCGAGACCGTCCGGACGGTTCCCCACGACTCCCCGCCGAGGGGCCCCGGTCCGAGGTGCGCCCCGGTCAGGAGGATCCGGCCTGGAAGGAGAAGAAGGAGAACGTCGACCGCAAGCTGGAACCGGAACACCGCCCTGTTTCGCCGGAGCCCGACGTGGGTCGCCGCGAGGAGCGCGGCGGCGAAGACGGCGGCGGCGAGGCTCACCCCGCGATCTCAGGCCAGCGTCACGAGGCGCGCGGACTCGATCCCCGAGAGCTTCGCCACGCCCTCGGCGAGGCCCGGCTCGATGACGAGGCCGTCGGGACGGTCGATCCTGACGACCGCTGCGGCCCGGCCACCGCGCCCGCGAGCGAGGCCGAGGTCGACGATGTTCACGCCGCGGTCGCCGAGGTACGTTCCGATCCGCCCGACGACCCCGGGGACGTCCCGGTTCGTGATGACGAGGAGCGTCCCCTCGGGGGTGAATTCGATCGGAAGGCCGTCGAACTCCACGATCCGGCCGTGGCGGTCGTCGAAAAGCGTCCCGCCCGCGGAGCGGGTCCCCGCGCTCGTCGTCAGCGTGACTCCGACGAGGTTGGCGTACCCTCCGGCCTCGTCCTTCACGGACTCGCCGACCGAGATGCCGCTCATCCGCGCGAGAACAGGCGCATTGACGAGGTTCACGTCGTCGCCGTGGGCGAGGGACAGGACCCCGCGCAGGGCCGACACCGAGCAGGCCTTCCTCACGGCGTCGGGGACGCCGGCCAGCGACACGGCAATGGCCGACGGAGGCGATCCGGCCGCATGGCCGAGGAATCGGCCCACCGTCTCGGCCAGACGCATCCAGGGAGTCGCCGAATGGGGGTCTCCGCCGGCCGGGAACGGCAGATTCACGGCCGCGACGAAGGGCGATCCCTTCAGCGCCTCGGCCAGCATCTCGACCGTCTCGACGGCGACCCGGTCCTGCGCCTCGACCGTGGAGGCGCCCAGGTGCGGCGTGCAGACGATCTTCGGATGCTTCATCAGGGCGAAGTCCCTGGGGGGCTCGACCGGATAGACGTCCAGCGCCGCGCCCGCGAGGTGCCCCCCGTCGAGGGCTGCGACGAGCGCGGCCTCGTCCACGAGCGCGCCGCGCGCGCAGTTGACGAGGAACGCGCCCTGTTTCATCCGCCCGATCCGCGCCGCGCTCAGGAGCCCGGTCGTCTCGGGCGTGACCGGCGTGTGGAGGGAGACGACGTCCGACGAGGAGAGCAGCTCGTCGAGCCCCGCAGGGGTCACACCGAGCTCGGCGGCCCGCTCCGGTGTCACGTACGGGTCGTAGGCGAGGATCGTCACGCGCCAGCCGGCGAGGCGGGCCGCGACGCGCGCTCCCACCTGTCCGAGGCCGACGAGACCGACGGTCTTCCCCTGCAGCTCGGTCCCGACGAACTTCGTCCTCTTCCACTCGCCAGCCCTGAGGGACGCCTGCGCCTCCGGGACCTTCCGGAGCATCGCGAGGAGGAGCGCGATCGTGTGTTCGGCGGCCGAGACGACGTTCCCCGAGGGGGCATTCACGACGAGGATGCCCCGCTCGGTGGCGGCCTTCACGTCGACGTTGTCGAGGCCGACCCCGGCCCTCCCGACGACCCTGAGCTTCTTACCTGCCGTCAGGAGCTCCCGATTGACCTTCGTGCCCGACCGGACGACGAGGGCCTCGTACCCGCCGATGGCGGAGAGAAGCTGCTCGCGCGAGAAGTCCGTCCTGACGTCCGCGACGAGGCCCGCCGCCGAGAGGACGGCGAGCCCCGTTTCGGAGAGCGGTTCTGCGACGAGGACGCGCGCCCCGGCCTCCGTCACGCCCCGACCTTCGCCGGGGCCTTCATCGAGGCCGCCACCCGTTCGTAGGCTGCGCAGAGCGCCTTCACCGACGCCACGTCGACGTCGCCCATATGCCCGATCCGGATGCAGGTCGGCTTGAACTTGCCGTAGCCCGAGCCGGGCGTGAACTTCTCGGCTCTCATCGCCTTGTTCAGCTCCTCGGCATTCACGCCTTCGGGCGGCATCAGGGAGGAGACCGTGGGCGAATGCGCCCCGTCCTCGGCCGAGAACCGGAAGCCGGCCTTCGGCGCCCACCCCTCGACGGCGGCCCGCATGGCGTCGTGCCGAGCCCAGCGGTTCTCGATCCCCTCCGCGAGGATGTGGTCGAGCTGCACGTCGAGGGCATAGAGGAGCGGGATGCAGGGCGTCGTCGGCGTCTGCTTCTTCGCCGCATAGGCGTCGATGTCGACGAAGTCGAGGTAGAGGCCGCGGAACTTCTTCCTCTTCGCTGCGGCAAGGGCCCGCTCCGACATCGAGAAGACCGCGAGCCCCGGCGGAAGGGCCAGCGCCTTCTGGGAGCCGCAGATCGCCACGTCGAGGCCCCAGGCGTCCACCTCCACCCGCGTCCCGGCGAGGGACGTCACCACGTCGGCGAACATCAACGCATCCGAATTCTCCCGAACGACCTTCGCGATGGCGGCGAGGTCGGAGATGACCCCCGTCGAGGTCTCGTTGTGCGCGACCGTCACGGCGGCGTACTTCTTCCCCGCCAGCTTCTTCTTCACGTCGTCGGCCTTGACGGCGCGGCCCCAGTCGTACTTGAGGAGGTCCACCTCGAGGCCGAGGCGCTGCCCCATCTCCCCCCACTTGTCGGAGAAGGCGCCGTTCCCGCAGGAGAGGACCGGC
>JBLMYG010000356.1:0-17532 GCA_050258155.1 Acidithiobacillales bacterium | reverse complement strand
ACTCGAACCCCGATTCACTGGTCCAGAGCCAGTTGTCCTACCATTGAACGACCTCCCAGTCGTTCGGGGAAGGCGGATTATCGGGGAAGCGGGGATGTCGGTCAAATCGCCTGCGCCGCCGGCAATGCCGCGTTCCCGGCAATCGTAAAGCGTCATAGGATTCGCGGAAACGATGAGAGTCACCAGACCAAGACGCGTTTGCCCATGGGCCGCCGCAGCGCTCCTGCTCTGGTCGGTGGCGACCTCGGCGCAAGAGCCTGCGCATCGGCCGAAAATCGGCCTCGCCCTGGGAGGGGGAGGCGCGCGCGGCGCGGCGCACATCGGCGTGTTGAAGGTGCTCGAGGATCTGCGAATCCCGATCGACTACGTCGCCGGCACCTCCATGGGATCGATCGTCGGTGGTCTTTACGCGACTGGCTACAGCCCCGACGAGCTCGAAAAGATCGTGCAGAAGATCGACTGGGCCGGCATCTTCAGCGACGCTCCGCCGCGCAAGCAGCGGTCTTTCCGTCGCAAGGAGGACGACTTTCTCTACGCGCTCGGCCTGGAGGTCGGCCTGAAGGGGGGCCTGACGCTGCCCTCGGGGCTGCTTGCCGGCCGGAAGCTCTCCTTTCTCCTCCAGACCCTGACCATGCCGGCGGCCGGCATCGACGACTTCGATCGCCTGGAAATTCCCTTTCACGCCGTGGCCGCCGACGTCCAGACGGGGGAGGTCGTCGTTCTTTCGAAGGGGAACCTGGGCAAGGCGCTCCGTGCGAGCATGGCGATCCCCGTCGCGTTCACGCCGGTCGAGCTCGACGGCCGGCTCCTGATCGACGGCGGCAACGCCCAGAACCTGCCGGTCCAGACGGTCAAGGCCATGGGCCCCGACGTCATCATCGCGGTAGACGTGGGATCCTCCGGCGAGATCCCGACGGAGAAGCCCAAGACCGCGACCGGCATCCTCGGCCGGCTGATCGACATTCCGCTGCTTCAGAACACCGTGGCGTCCCGCAAGCTCGCCAACGTCGTGATCATCCCGAACTTGAAAGGCCTCGGGACGGCCGACTTCCAGAAGACCGCGCAGATCATTCCTCGCGGGGAGGCAGCGGCGCGCGCCCTCGCGCCGGAGCTCGAGCGCTACTCTGTCTCCGAACAGGAGTACCGCGCCTGGCGAGAGAAGCACCGCGCGCCCCTTCCCCCGCCGCCCGCGGTTCGCGAGGTCACGGTCGCGCCCATCGCCGGGCTCGATCCGCGCCGGATCAAGCATTTCGTCAAGAGCAAGCCCGGTCCGATCGATACGGCGACTCTCGACAAGGACCTCGAGCGCCTCTACGGGACCGGACTCTTCGAGAACGTAGAGTTCGAGCTCCAGGGCCGCGGGGCGGAGCGGGAACTCCACATCATTCCGACATCCAAGCCGTGGGGGCCGACCTACCTTCGCGTGGGACTGAACCTTTCGAGCGACTTCAACGGGGGGTCGAGCTTCGGCGTCCTGGGTCTCCTCGACGCGACGGAGATGAACCGGATCGGGGCCGAATGGAAGACAGCCGTCGAGATCGGAACGTCGCAGGACGTCGCGACGCAGTTCTTCCAGCCCCTGGGTTACACGAGCGACTTCTTCATCGCGCCCCGGGGCTCCTTCTTTCAGTACCCGGTCGACATCTTCGACAACCAGAAGAACCAGAGGGTCGCCACCTATCGAGTCCGAAGGTCCCTGGGCGGTCTCGACCTCGGCTACGACGTCTCGACGGTCGCGGAGTTGCGGGCGGGTCTCCAGTGGGGGCACGGGAACGCGACGCTTCGCACCGGGAGCGCGGACCTGCCCGATCTCGACGTGGCGACGGCGGCCGTCGTCGGGAGGCTGCGAGTCGACCAGCTCGACGACGCGGCGCTTCCCAAGCGGGGTTATTTCGCCAACCTGGAATTCAAGGGGGAGCGCGAGGGGCTCGGCGGAGCGCTCGACTACGATCGGCTGGAGGCCTCCGCGCTCGGTGCCTTCACACTGGGCCGACTGACGACGATTCTGCGGGGCCGCTGGGGCGACCCCCTCGGGTCGACGATTCCCTTCTACGATCAGTTCACTCTGGGGGGGTTTCTCAATCTGTCGGGTTATGCCCACAACCAGCTCTACGGGTCGTCCTACGGCTTCGCCGAGGCCGTTTTCTACTACAGGCTCTCCTCCGGAGGCGCGATCATCCAGGGCACGTACCTGGGGGCTTCCGCGGAGGCCGGCACCGTCTGGGCGCAAGGGCAGCCGCGGAGCCTGGGGGACTTTCGGGGCGCCGGTTCGGTCTTCCTGTCGGCCGAGACGCTCTTCGGCCCCTTCTACTTCGCGTACGGCTTCAGCGGGTCCAAGCACACGTCGTTCTACGTGTTCTTGAGCCGGAGCTTCTGATCGCGGAGAAGGCTCGACTCCTCCCGACTGCGAAGAAACGCTCCGTTCCGGCAGGCGATGCGCACTGAACGATCCCGCGTGCCGCGCCCGTCGGGATCGAGACGGGCGCGGCGGCGGAAAGGGGACTCGGCAGCCGTTACCGGGAGCGGCGGCGCCGCGAGACGGTCAGACCCAGTCCGGCAAAGAGCGAGAGAACGCCCGCGAGCCCGACCAGGGGGACCTGGCTCGCCGTCTTCGGGAGCTTCTTGGCCGGAGCCTCGGCCGCCGGAGCCGGCGCCGGAGCGGGCGCCGGAGCGGCTTCCGCGGCCGGAGCCGGCGCGGGTGCGGCAGCCTCGCCGTGCACCATTGCCTTAACTTTTTGCTCGCTCACCCTCTGCGGGGGCTTCTGCGAGACGATCGTCGCCGTGAGGCGGTCGCCGACCTTCAGATCCGCGATGCCGACTTCCTTGCCCTCGCGGAAGATCTTGATGTTTCGCTCGGCGACGTCCTTTCCCGTCCACATCCTGTTGCCCTGGGGACCGCGGACGATGATGGCCGTCCCGCTGACGGCGAGAACCTCGGCCTGCCGGACCTCGGTCACCGTCACGGGCGTCACGGTCGTCGTCGTCGTGATCGTCGCCGTGACCTTCATTCCGGGCTTCAGTTCCTCGACCCCGATGTCCTTGCCGTCCATCTGGAACTTGAAGCCCTCGGGAACCTTGTACTCCCGCGTGCCCTCCGCCGTCTTGGCGATCACGGTGTTTCCGGAGACGTCGATGATCTCCGCGTGAACGGTCCGCGTCGCCGTAGCCTTGGTTGACTCACCCATCGTAGTGGTCGTCTTGGACCCGACCTGGGCTGCGGCGACCCCGGCCGCAGCGGTCAGCAGCCCGATCCCGAGAAGCAGGCGAAACTTGCGTGACATGACTCCTGGCTCCTTTCTCCTCATCGTTTCTCGTCTCCCGAAACTCGTTGGAATCTCCGTTCTCGACAAACCTAGAAGGTGACCGTCAGGTAGAAGCGAGGACCGTCATACCGGGTCTTGAACTCAGTCTTTCTCGTGTCGGTTTCCTTGGTGATGTGGATGTGGTTGTAGTCGTATCCGGCCCCGACGCCGATGTTGCGGGCGACGTACCAGTCGAGGCGCACGCCCGCGTCGATCATGTTTCCGGAGTAGTCGCCGATGTTGGCGCCAAACCCCCGCACGTAACCGCCAAGCGTAACCTGACGCGAGAGCGCTCCTGTCAGGTCGATTCCGACGAGTGGAATGGGCGCCTGGATCTCGGCTTCCTTCGTGACCGTCCCTCCGAGGATCTCCCCTTCCGGACCGACGACGCCGCCCGACGCCGAGAGGCTCGCCTTCAATCGCGCGTAGCTGACGCCGAGCGAGGCGCCGAGCTGAAAGGACGGATTCTTGACGAATCCGTAGCGGTACGCCGCGTAGATGAATCGCTCGTCCATCTCGGTGCTCACGTCGGCGCCCACGGTATAGGTCACGCCGTTGATGACGATGTCGCGCGCGATGGACTTTTCCGCGGAGCGGTGGAAGCTCGAGTACCCGAAATCGAGGTACGACCGTCCCAGGAAGTTCCAGTAGCCGTCTCCGCGAAAGGCGAACTTGTGGTCCGGGGTGCCGAGCAGGTTCTCGATGTCGATGTCTGTTCCGGGAATGTCCGGGTTCTTGATGGTGACCCGGGTGTCGGTGCTGAAGAGGGCGAAGATGCCGCCAAAGTGCAGGCGCACGTTGTCCGGGATGTCGCCGGGGAATTGGGCCTTGGCCTGGGACGCGGCGAGCAACGCGCCCGCCAGAACAAATAGGATCCGTTTCACAAGAGTCCTCCTTCCTCCCGTGGTGAACCCAGCGCCGACAATCATCTCCCAAAAGCCAGAGCGCCGCCCGCGCCTCTTTCAGGGCTCCCGTTACATATAGGCTGGCGCAACATTGCCAGCAATTGGACCAAGGTCTCATCTCGCGGGCCCGACCGCGGCGAGTAGGATCCCGGCGGCCGCCGGGCAAATGAATCATGGGAGCATGAAGACGCCGGTCTGGCACGCGATCGGGCTGTTCGCCTGCGCGTTCCTGGCGCTTGCCGGCCCGGGGGCCGCGCAGGACCTCGAGCCGCGCGCCTATTCGCCTTCACCCGTGGGGGTGAACTTTGCCCTCGTCGGGTTTGCCCGATCGACCGGCGGGGTCATCACCGATCCGACGCTTCCCATTTCGGACGTATCCGCGCACATCAATGGCTTCATAGCCGGATACGGGAGGGCGTTCGGGCTCCTGGGCCGCCAGGCGCTCATCACGGCGGCCCTGCCTTATGCCTGGGGAGATGTGGAGGGCAACGTCTTCGAGGAGCGGCGGCGGGTCACGCGATCCGGGCTGACGGATCTGAGAGCCAAGCTCTCGGTCAACCTCTACGGCAATCCGGCTCTCACGCCGCAGGATTTTGCAAAGCAAAGCCGGGGCGTCATCGTCGGCGCGAGCTTCGCGATGTGGGCTCCGACCGGCCAGTACGACCAGACCAAGTTGATCAACCTCGGAACGAATCGCTGGGCGTTCAAGCCGGAGGTCGGCGTATCGTTTCCATTGAAGAAATTCGACTTCGACCTTTACGCAGGAGCCGTGTTCTTCACCGAAAACCCGAATTTCTTTCCGGGAAACGTCACTCGGCATCAGGATCCGGTCGGAACGGTTCAGTTGCACGCGAGCTACAGTTTCCGACAGGCCTTTTGGCTCGCGGTGGACGGCACGTGGTATGGCGGAGGCGCGTCGCATGTGAACGATGGTCCGCCGACCGGCAGGCTCTCCAACACCCGCGTCGGCGTCACCTTGTCGGTGCCGCTCGGCAAACGCCAGTCCGCGAAGGTCAGTTACAGCAGGGGCGCCTCGGTCCGTGCCGGCTCGGACTTCGACATCATCTCCGCGGCCTGGCAGATTCTCTGGTTCTAAGCAACCTCTCTCTCCCGGCGGAGGGGTGAGGGGCGCCCTGTCCTCATCCGGGAGGGAGAAAGGATTTCCCTACGGTTCGTCCTCCGTCACGATCCAGCTCTTGTCCGGGTTGTAGCGCTTGATCGTCGGGGCGATCTTCGCGGTATCCGGGCCGAGATCCCTCTGGTAGACGATGCCGTCGTGGCTCACCATGAAGGTCTGGATGCCCGTGACGCCGTAGTGCGCCGGCCAGGCCAGGGCCGCGAAGCCGCCGATCATCATCCCGTTGACGATGTAGTCCCGGGCGCCGAGCGGCGCCGCGGGGCCCTGGGCGGTCAGGGTGCGGAAGTAGTAGCCGTTGTAGGGCTCCGTCCTGCTCGTGTAACCCGCGGCCAGCGCCTTGGCGACCAGGTCCCCGATGGGCCCCCCCACGCTGCCATCGGCATTGCGCCACGAGAGGCCGTCGTGCTTGCCCTGGGTGCTGATCGCCTTTTGAGCATACTGGTGGATGCCGCTCCCGTCATGCTCTTGCGAGGCGTATTCCTTCTGGGCCTCGACGTAGCCGCGCAAGAGCGCGATCGCGTCGAGCTCGTTGCCGCCGATCCGGCGGGCCAGGATCTCCTCGCGCCCTTGCTTCGCATCGAAGAGCCATTTGCCTTGCTTCCGGACGATCGGCACCGGCATCGGCCAGTCGTCCGCGCCGATGAGGAGGAGCATGCGCTTCGGGTTGTGCGGGTCCTGGGTCACCCGCATTTTCTGGCGAGCCTTTTCGACGAAGCTCTTCCGAACGTTCTTGTCTTCCACGGCGTCGCCGGAGGAGACGATGTCCTTGCCGTCTTTACCGAAGATCTGAAACAGGGTTTCCACGTCGTCCTTCTCGGCCGCCGCGACGAGCGCTTCGGCGGCCTGCTGTGGCGCATCGAAAGTCTTCTGCGTGGCGGTCGGGGTCGCCGCGTCGCTCTCGAGCGCGGCGAATCCGACAAGGACAACCGCGAAGATCGTCACCGGAAGCGCGGCGTGGCGTCTCGAGATCCGTGTCTCGCTCATGTTCTCCTCGCTTTCCCGGACTACCGGCGGCGCCCGCCGCCGCCCCTCGACATGCCGCCGCGAGACATGCCGCTCATGCTCGAAGACCCCCGGGCGCTCGAGGCGCCGGCCCGGCTGCCGCTGTAGCTTCCTCCTCCGAAGGCGCTGCTGCCGCCGCGGCTGCTCGGCGACACGTCCCGGCTGCCGGCGCGGCTGCTGCTCATGCCGCCGGCGCCCCCCCCGGCTCCGCCACGGTCGAAACTCCGGGCCTGACGCGACTGGGCCTGGGACTGCCGGGACTGCATCGACTCTCCGCGGGCCCCGCCGCCGTACTTGCTCGCGGTGGCCTTGTCCTTGTAGGGCACGCCGCCGCGCTGCTGGGCGTTGTGCTGCCAGTTGCTGTTGCCGCTGCGGTTGACGCCGTTCTCTCTGTTGTGGTGGCTGACGTAGTTGTTGTTGTTGTTGATGTTGATCGTGTTGTTGCCGCCCCATCCGCAGCCCCATCCCCAGCCTCCGCTGATCCCGATGCCGATCGCGATCCCAACGCCGAACCCCAGCCACGCGCCGCCGTAGTAAGGCGGGTAGTACATCGGAGGGTACGGGTAGACCGGCGGACCCCAGATGACGGTCGGGCTGTAGGACGGCACATAGATGACTTCGGGGTCCGAAGGCTCGATGACGATGACTTGCTTGGACTCGACCGTTGTCGTTTCGACCTTCTGCTGCTCGGTGGACTCGAGCTTCCCGCCTTCCTTGGCCTTCGCGCGCAGTCGCTGGACCGCCTCCATGACCTCGGATTGCTGCGCGAGAAATGCGTCGCCGAGATCGGCCGTCCACTTGATGTTCTCGCTCAACCGCTTGAGCGCGTCGGGGACGGAGACCATGGCCTGGACGCTCGGATCCCAGGGCTGCTTCTCGGCCTCCTTGGCCAGCTCGTCCCCTTTCAGGTTGGGGTTTTTTGCGAGCCACTGCTGCGCGTCGACGACGTCGAGGGGGTAGGTCGAGGCCACCAAAACCTGGGCAAGGAGCGGGTCCGGGTACAGCGCGATCGGCGCGACCAGGGACTCGAGCTGTTCATTGGAAAGCTTGACGGACTCCTCCGCACCCTCGGGCGTCGTGCTTTCGGCCGCCGTGGGCTGAGCCGGCGGCTCCTGCCCGGCGATAAGGCTCGCCTGCGCGGGCGCGGCCAACCATGCGCAAAGGATCGCAACGAGGGCCGCCCCCGGCGCGCTCCGAAATCGGTCCCGCAGAGTCTGAAGGCCTGGCATGCTTCCTCCGTCTCCGTTTCCCAGGGCGAGCCTACCGCCGCCGGGGGCCGCCCCGCTCGACCAGGCTGCGAAGCATTTCACGAAAGTGAGAGCCGCTCATGATGGGCCTGAATCATAGCGCTGCCGTCTCCGATTTCTGAGCATCTCCCATCGGAAGCATCGGCCAAGAGTCTCGAGCGCTGACCACCGGCGGAAGCCTACAGCGGCTTCACCGGCGTGCACGGCGGCCCGATCGTGCCCTCGTCGTGCTCGTTCTTGTCCATGGCCTCGCGTTGCGGCCGTTCCGGCCAGCATCTTCGCCCATGGGTTCAGCGCTCTGCCCGGGATCGATCTCTACGCGGCGAAGATCGCGAACCTGGATCCGAGCGCGCCGGAGTTTCAGGCCGACGACGGCAAGAGTTAAGATCCGGCCGCCGGCAACCGGCCGGGGGAGGGGAGCCATGCTTTCCGGAAGAGCCTTTAGGGCCGTCGCCGCGGTGTGGTTCGCGTTGTCGCTCCTGCCGGCCGCGCCGCTCATCGGCCAGGAGAAGCCCTCGAAGTCAAAGCCCTCCAACGAGAAGCACGAGTTGCCGCTGCAGCCCGGCCTCGGGAGGCTCGGCGATTTCGATGCGATGAGGAAGCGGCGGGTCGTCAAGGTCCTGGTCGTATACAACAAGACCAGCTACTTCATCGACAAGGGCAGGGCGCGCGGCCTCACGGCCGACGCGTTCAAGCTGTTCGAGGACTACATCAACAAGAAATACAAGACCGGAAATCTGCGCATCCAGGTGCCCTTGATCCCGGTTCGCCGCGACGAGATCGAGCGAGCACTGCTCGACGGGAGGGGAGACGTCGCGGCGGCGAATATCACGGTGACGCCGGAGCGGCTGCAAAGGGCGGACTTCTCGAACCCCACGGTGAGAAACGTGTCGGAGATCGTGGTGGCGGGACCGGCTTCGGACCCCATTGCGGGTGTGGACGACCTTTCCGGCCGGGAGGTCTTCGTCCGCAAGAGCTCGATCTACCACGAGAGCCTGGAAAAGCTGAACGCCGATCTCGCGAAGCGGGGCAAGCCGGCAGTCCGGCTACGGTTCGCCCCGGACACTCTGGAGGACGAGGATCTTCTCGAGATGGTCAACGCCGGTCTCGTTTCGTACGTCGTCGTGGATGATTTTCTGGCAAATTTTTGGGCGAAGGTGCTGCCGAAGTTGAAGCTCTACCCGCAAGCTGCGCTTCGCACGGAAGCCCAGATTGCCTGGGCAATGCGGAAGAACAGTCCGTTGCTCAAGGCCGAGCTCGACGAGTTTCTTGCCAAGTACCCCGAGGGCTCCGCGACTCGAAACATGCTCTTCCAGAAATACCTGAAGAGCACAAAGTTCGTGAAGAACGCGGCCTCCCAGGAAGAGATGAAGAAGTTTCAGCAGGTGGTTCAGTTCTTCAAGGCCTACTCCGACAAGTACGATATGGATTACCTGCTCATGGCGGCGCAGGGCTATCAGGAGTCCCAGTTGAACCAGAACGCCAAGAGCCCGGTCGGCGCGATCGGCGTGATGCAGGTCATGCCGACGACCGGCAAAGACCTGAAGGTCGGCGACATCTCGCAGCTCGAGCCGAACGTCCATGCGGGTGTGAAGTACATGCGCTTCATGATCGACCAGTACTTCGCCAACGAGCCGATGGACCGCCTGAACAAGGGCCTCTTCGCGTTTGCGGCCTACAATGCGGGGCCGGGCCGGATCCAGAGTCTGCGCAAGCTCGCGGCCAAGCGCGGTCTCGATCCCAACAAGTGGTTCAACAACGTGGAGGTCGTCGCGTCCGAGAAGATCGGGCGGGAGACCGTGACCTACGTGGCGAACATCTACAAGTACTACATCGCCTACAAGCTCGCCGTGGAGAACGTGGAGGAGCGCCGGAAGGCCCGCGACGAAGTGAAGGGCTCGCGGTAGGCGCGGCATGAACGGGCCTCGACGCGCCGGTCGCCGGGCCCGCCGGCTTCGGGATCGACGGCCGTGACGGACTCGCGCCCGCCCGATCCCGAACAGAACGGCGAGAGCCGCCGGGTGCTCGATCCTCTCCAGCGCTCCTCGGAGACCGTCTTCGGCCTGATCATGGTTCTCACCATCACAGGATCTTTGAGCATCGCCAGCGCGGGGCGCGGAGAGGTTCGCACCATGGTGCTCGGCGCCATCGGATGCAACACGGCCTGGGGCATCGTCGACGCCGTGATGTACCTGTTCGGAGGGCTGTTGGAGCGTGGACGAGGACTCACCATCCTGAAGGCCCTTCGCAAGGCGGAGGATCCGGAGCGCGCTCGCAGCCTCATTACCGACTCGATGCCGCCGGTCGTGGCTTCGGTCATGCGCCCCTCGGAGCTCGACGTCGTCCGGGAGCGACTGGCCGAGTTGCCCGAACCGCCGGCCCGTCCGCCTCTCACGCGGCAGGACTTCCGAGGCGCGGCGGGAGTGTTCCTTCTCGTGTTTCTCTCGACCCTCCCGGTGGTCCTGCCGTTCTTCGTCTTCTCCGAGCCGTATCGGGCCATTCGAATCTCCAACGCGGTCGCCGTGACGATGCTCTTCTTGAGCGGCTATTCGGTGGGCCGCTACAGCGGGATGCGTCCCGTCCGCGTGGGGCTGGGAATGGCGGCCATCGGCGCCGTGCTCGCCTCCGTGGCGCTTGCCCTCGGAGGATGAGGCAGGCCGGCCTCGCCTGCGCGGCGGCCGCTTTTCTTCTGGCCGCGTCGGCAACGGGGCAACAGGAGTCGAATCCCCCCGCCTCCGCCGAGGAGGTCGCCTCGTCTGAGAAGTGGGAGTTTTCGGCCTCGGCCTACGCCTACTTCGTCCCTCACGAGCGCGACTATGCGCTTCCGACGGTCACCGCGGACCGTGATTGGCTTCACCTGGAAGGCCGGTACAACTACGAGGCCCTCAACACGGGTTCCGCCTGGTTCGGGGCGAGCTTCCGCTTCGGGAAGACTCTGACGCTGGAGCTGACCCCGATGGTCGGCGGCGTCTTCGGCCACACGAACGGAGTCGCCCCGGGCTATCACCTGACCCTGGGTTACAAACGCTTCGAGCTCTACAGCGAAGGCGAATACTTGTTCGACACGGACCGCCGCGCCGACAGCTTCTTCTACAACTGGTCGGAGCTCACGTACGCGCCGGTCGAGTGGCTCCGGGCGGGACTGGTGACACAGCGGACGAGGGCGTACAAGACACCTCTCGACATTCAGCGGGGACTTCTGGTGAGCGCTTCCCTCGAGAGATGGAGGTTCACCCTGTATCTCTTTGATCTGGGTTGGACGGACCCGACGACCGTTTTTTCGGTCAGCCTGGATTTCTGATTGATCCAGCGCTGGCGCGCGGGGCTGGCATAGCATCTTGGGCGGTGCGCGCCCGCGAGACCCTGGCCCTGAAACCGCCTCAATCCTCGATGGACCCGCCGGCTTTCCTGCGGCGCCCGTCGTGAGCTGGGTTTCCGTCCTCTGGCTGTTCGTTGCCTCGGCGTGCCTGACGCTGTCGGCCATTCACTTCTTGATCGGGGTGAGACAGCCGAGGCGATCCCACCTGTGGTTCGCTCTCTGCGCGTTCTCGGGGGCGGCCGTCGCCGGCCTCGAGCTGGCGCTCCTGAGGGCCGACACGCCGGAGCGCTACGGCGAGATCCTGAGGTGGATCCACGTTCCCATTTTCGTTCTCGTCGCCTCGCTCGTGCTCTTTATTCGATCTTTTTTCAATGCCGGCCGGCCCTGGCTCGCCGGGGCGGCAATCGCCCTTCGTGGAGCGGCCTCGCTCGTGGTCAACTTCCTCCGGAGCCCGAATATCAATTACGCCGAGATCACCGGGCTCCGCCGCATTCCGTTTCTGGGGGAAACCGTATCCGTGGCGGAAGGGACCGTCAGTCGTTGGACGAGGCTGGGCGAGTTCAGCTCTCTTCTTGTTCTGGCTTTTCTGGTGGATGCGACGGCCACGGTCTGGCGCCGGGGCGATCGCCACCGCGCGACGCTCGTCGGAGGAAGCGCCTTTCTCTTCGTCCTGACCGCAGCGGTCAATTCCGCGCTCGTCCACGGCCGTCTCGTTCAAACGCCCTATTTGATCAGCCTCCCTTATTTCGCAATCCTTGCGGCAATGTCCTACGAGCTGACGTCCGACGTGCTGCATGCCGCCGATCTGTCGCGCCGGCTGGACGCCAGCCAGGAAGCGCTTCGCGAGAGCGAGAGCCGAATGACGATGGTGACCGATGCGGCGAATCTCGGCCTCTGGTTCTGGGATGTCGCTTCCGACGAGTTCTGGATGACGGCGAGGGGGCGGGCGCGGCGCGGGCACCCTCCGGCGGAGCGGATCGACCTCCGGCAATTCCTCGCGCCGGTCCACCCCGAAGATCGCGATCGAGTCCGCAAGTCCTTCCAGGAATCGCTCGAGAAGGGGGGCGAGTTCGAGAGGGAGTATCGCCTCGTGCGGGGCGACGGCGAGATCCGATGGATCAGCGCGCTCGGCCGCGTCGAGTTCGCCGGTGGCGGCAGGCCCGCTCGGGTTCTGGGCGTGTCGATCGACGTGACGCGCCGCAAGCTCGCGGAGCTCGAATCGGAGCGGAGCCGAGCCGAGCTCGCCCACCTCTCGCGGGTTGCAATGCTGGGTGAGCTCTCAGGCTCACTGGCTCACGAGCTAAACCAGCCCCTGACCGCCATCCTGAGCAACGCTCAGGCCGCCCTGAGGTTTCTCTCGCGGGACGGTGTGAGCCACGCCGAGTTGTTCGACATCCTCGGCGACATCGTCGAGCAGGACAAGCACGCCGGAGAGGTCATCGCCCGGCTGCGACTCCTGATGAAGAAGGGAGAAGTCAACGTCCAGGCCCTGGATCTGGCCGAGGTGTTTCAAGACGTTCTAAAGTTGATGCGAACCGACCTCCTCAATCGTGGAGTGACGGTCCAGACGGAGTGGCCGGCGGACCTCCCCCCGGTCCGTGGGGACCGGGTCGAGATTCAGCAGGTCCTCCTGAACCTCGTCGTGAACGGCTCCGACGCCATGGCCGGCGCCGAAGCGACGCACCGGCGGCTCCTCCTGCGCGCGGAGATCGCCGACGGCGGCGTGCACGTGTCCCTGGCCGACCGGGGTCGGGGGGTCCCGCCGAGCGAGATCGAGCGCATCTTCGAGCCCTTCGTCACGATGAAGTCCCAGGGGATGGGCCTCGGCCTTGCAATCTGCAAGACGATCATCGCGGCCCACGGCGGGCGCATCTGGGCCACCAACAACGCCGACGGGGGCGCGACGTTCCATTTCACGCTTCCAAGGGCTGACGCGGAGCCTTCTTGAGCGCTTCCCGCGAGAGAGTCTTCGTCGTGGACGACGATCCGGCCGTCCGGAAGAGCCTCTCGCGCCTCTTGCGGTCGGCGGGGCTCGAGGCGCTGACGTTCGGGTCGCCGGAGGAGTTTCTGCGCCACCTGGATCGGGAAGCAGCAGGCTGCGCGATCCTGGACGTTGCGATGCCCGGCCTGGACGGGCTGGGGCTGCAGAGGGAGCTCTCCTCTCTCGGAAGCGAGCTGCCGGTGATTTTCCTGACCGGACGCGGCGACATTCCCAAGAGCGTGCAGGCCATGAAGGGCGGAGCGATGGACTTTCTCACGAAACCCGTCGATGACGCAGTGCTGCTCGGCGCCGTGCGCCGCGCGCTCGAGGTCGACCGCGCGGCACGGCAGGATCGCCGGCAGCTCGCCGAAATCCGCGGCCGCCTCGACGCGTTGACGTCACGGGAGCGCGAGGTGCTGGAAGGCGTGGTCGCCGGCAGGCTCAACAAGCAGATCGCCAGCGAGCTGGGAATCGCCGAGAAGACGGTCAAGGTCCACCGGGGACGCGTGATGCAGAAGATGCGAGCCGTCTCGCTCGCGGAACTGGTCCGCCTGACGGATCGCGCCGGCATCCGGCGTCCGTAGCGGTCGAGTCCGGCCCCTCGAGACCGGGCGATTGGACCAAGGTCCAATTGTCCGCGCCGCATCGGGACGCTAGCGTCGAGACCGTGATGGCGGCCACTTCCCTCGTTGCGGTGGTCGACGACGACGATTCCGTCCGCCGCGCGCTCGCCCGCCTGATTCGGTCCGCAGGCCTCGATGCGGACATCTTTCCGAGCGGGGACGAGTTCCTGGAAACACTCACGGATCACAAGCCCGACTGCGTCGTGCTGGATCTCCACATGCCGAAGGTCGACGGCTTCGCGGTCCAGTCCTGGCTGGCGAAAGCCGGGATCCAGATTCCGGTGATCGTCGTCACCGGCCACGACACGCCCGAGGCGCAGGCCCGGGCGATGAAGGGCGGAGCCGTCGCCTATTTTCGAAAGCCCGTGGACGGAGAGGCGCTGCTGAGCGCGATCGCGCGCGCGGTCTCGGGGGGGAAGGAAGAGACCACCGGGGCGTGAGGACCGCACGGGCCATGATGAGAATGAATCAAGAGGGTCGCGGGGGGTGAAGACAAGAATCTCAGGGCTCCGACCGACGGTCCAGGAACGCATGAGAAGGAGATCCGTCATGAACGAACGCAGCGCAGCGACGTGGCGACCCGTCTTCGCGGGCCTTGCTGCGACCGCCTTCTGGGTGCTTGCGGGCCCGATGGGATACGCCGAGGAAAGCTCCGGGGTCGCCGAGACGGCCGGGCCCGCCGGCGCGACCGCGGCCCTCGAGGCCCCGTCCGCCGCCGAGGCGGCGCCGGAGCCCAAGCCGCGAATGGACATCTATGGCTTCGCGATGGTCGACACGGGGTACGACTTCAAGCAGGTGAATCCGGACTGGTTCGACGTCCTGCGTCCGACCAAGCTCCCGGCCTTCGAGAACGAGTTCGGCAAGGACGGCAACTTCTATGCCGGCGTGCGGCAGAGCCGCCTCGGGTTCAAGGGCTACCTGCCGACGAGCCTGGGCGAGATCAAGACGATCTTCGAGTTCGAGCTCTTCGGGACGGGTGTCGACGCCGGGCAGACGACCTTCCGTCTGCGGCACGCCTGGGGCGAGATCGGCCAGTTCGGAGCGGGGCAAACCTGGAGCCCGTTCATGGATCCGGACGTCTTCCCGAACTCGATCGAGTACTGGGGACCGAACGGAATGGTCTTCTTCCGCAACGTCCAGGTGCGCTGGATGCCGATGCAGGGCGAGAACGAGCTGTACTTCGCGCTCGAGCGGCCCGGGGCCTCCGCCGACCAGGGGCGGTTCGCGGACCGCATCGAGCTCCAGAACATCAAGGGGCATTTCCCCGCGCCGGACTTTTCCGTACGGTATCGCCGGACCGGCGACTGGGGCCACGTTCAGATCGCCGGCATCTACCGCTACATGAGCTGGGTGGACACGCTCCCGGACGCCGTCGATCTGTCGGGGCATGCGAACGGCTGGGGCGTCAACCTGAGCACGAACATCAAGACGCCGATGAGCGGCACGATCCGTGCGTCCGTCGTCTACGGCGAGGGAATCGAGAACTACATGAACGACGCGCCGGTGGACATCGGCATCAAGACGAATTTCACCAATCCCCGGCGGCCGATCCTCGGAAAAACGCTGCCGGTCCTCGGCATCGTCGCGTTCTACGACTTCAACTGGAGCGAGAAGTTCAGCAGCGCGTTCGGCTACTCGCGCGTGGACATCGACAACAGCGACGGGCAGGAGGCGAACGCCTTCAAGAACGGCCAATACGCGCTGGCGAATCTCCTCTACTACCCCGTTAAGAACGTGATGGCCGGCCTCGAGTTCCAGTGGGGCCGCCGCGAGAACAATTCCGACGGCTTCCACGTGGACGACTACCGAATCCAGTTCTCCGCCAGGTACAACTTTTCGTTTCAGCTAGGAGGAAACAAGTGAGCAACAAGTTCTCCCGGATCCTCGGCACCGCCGTCGCGGTCGCGGCGGCGCTCGCCGTCGCCGCCCCGGCGTTCGCCCAGACTCCGGCCCAGATCGACTCGGCCATGAAGGCGGCCTACGAGAAATACAAGGACATCAAGGAAGGCAAGAACGCCGATTACATTCCGGCCCTCGCCAAGGTTGATTCGAACATCTACGGTATCGCTCTGGTGACCACGGACGGCAAGGTCTACACGGCCGGCGACCTCAAGTCCGAGGTCTCGATCCAGTCCATCTCCAAGGTCTTCACCATGGCGAAGGTCATCGAAGAGCAAGGCTCCGATGCGATCGTGAAGAGAATCGGCGTGGATGCGACCGGCATGCGGTTCAACTCGATCGTTGCGGTCGAGTTCGCCCAGAAGGCTCTCGGCGGGCCGGAGATCAATCCCCTGGTCAACCCGGGGGCGATTACCGCCACCAGCATGCTGAGGGGCTCCTCCCGGGACGAGATCTGGAACGGCCTCCTTCGCTTCTATTCGGATTTCGCGGGGCGCCCGCTCGCCGTGAACCAGGAGGTCTTCAAGTCCGAGTCCGACACCAACCAGCGCAATCAGGCGATCGGCTACCTGATGTACGCCTACGAGTTCATCAAGTCCAATCCGATGCAGGCGACCGACATCTACACCGAGCAGTGTTCCGTGAACGTCAATGCGAAGGACCTCGCGACGATGGCGGCCACGCTCGCCAACGGCGGGAAGAACCCCGTGACGGGCAAGCAGGTGATGAAGGTGGAGAACGTGCCGGGTGTGCTGGCCGTGATGGCGACGGCCGGCCTCTACGACGACTCGGGAAAGTGGCTCTTCCGGACGGGGCTGCCGGGCAAGAGCGGCGTTGGCGGCGGACTGATCGCGGTGTCGCCGGGAAAATTCGGGATCGCCGTCGTCTCGCCTCCGCTCGACGACGCGGGCAACAGCGTGCGCGCGCAGAAGGCGATCACGGACATCTCCAACGCGATCGGCGGAAACCCGTATGCGCCCAGGCCCCGCTGATCCCTCGTCTCGAGCCGCTGGGAGGGCCGCGGTCATCGCCGCGGCCCTCGCCGTCGGGACGCTCTCGGCCGCATCCGCGCAGGAGCCGGCGCCGACTCCGCCGGCCACGGCGGTGGCGGCACACGTCGTCTCCTGCTCGTCGAAGCCTGGTGAGCGGAGCGATTGTCCGGCCGACACCTCGAAAGGAGTCGCGCTCGTCCGCTCGACCGGAGAGGCACCTTGCCTCCTCGGGAAGAGCTGGGGCTATACCGACAGCGCCGTCTGGGTGTCCGACGGCTGCGCCGCCGACTTCTTCCTCGGCGCCGAGCAGAAGGCGGCGCCGGCAAGACCCGAGGCCGAGAAGCCCGCGCCGGCACCCTCGAAACCCGAAGCGCCGGCGGAGCCGGAGAAGAAAAAGCTCCTCGAGCACATCCCGAACGTGGGCTTCCGTCTGATCGAGGGCGACAAGGGCGAGATCTACCTGCGCATCTTCAGCTACGTCCGTTACCTGAACCAGAAGGGCCTCGATCCCACGTATTCGGACTTCTTCGGCAACACCCACGCGATCCAGGTCCGCGAGGACGTTCAGTTGAACAAGGTCTTCTTTCCCTTCTCCGGATGGTTCCTGACGCCGAAGTTTCGGTACTACCTCTACGTCTGGTCGCAGAATCCCGCCCAGGGCGAGGGCGCACAGGTCGTCGCCGCGGGGAACCTCTCCTACACGTTCAATCGGTTCGTGACGCTCGGCGGCGGGATCACGTCCCTTCCGGGCGTGCGGAGCACCGAGGGGCAGTTCCCGTACTGGCTGGGCGTGGACGACCGGCTGACCGCCGACGAGTTCTTCCGCCCGTCCTACACGGAGGGCTTCTGGGCGAAGGGGGAGATCCTCTCGAACCTGAAATACATGGCCATGGCCGCGACCAGCATGAGCATCCTCGGCGTCAGCGCCTCGCAGCTCGACCAGGGGCTGAACACCCAGTCCTTCTCCCTCACGTGGCTGCCGACGACCGGCGAGTTCGGGCTCTACGGGACCTTCGGCGACTACGACGACCACGAGCTCGTGGCGACGCGTCTGGGCGCCCACTGGACGCACAGCCGCGAGGACAAGCAGACGCAGCCGGGCACGAACGCGATCGAGAACAGCC